>JAJTEY010000079.1 GCA_021299855.1 Bacteroidota bacterium
GTAATTTGCAAACCCAACTGGAATTAATCAACCACGATCATTTCCTTCAGGTTCGCGGACTTTGCACTACTGAACAACTTCCGGCTTTCAATAATCTGATTGAGGAAGTATCCGGCATCATCAGCAATAGCCCCCCACCGCGCGGTCCGGGCGATCATCATCCCCACGCCCATTAACACGTCAAATCCTTCATGAAGAAATTTCATCGCAACGGCCTGCATTGGGTTATGGTAATAGCCCTGATAGCAGCTGCTCCCAAGTGGTGGAACCAACGCGTGCATCAGGAAACAAGTTATCGAACCGCTCAATTTCGTCCGTTGTGGGTAGTTCAGCCTGTTAAGGAAAATATGGAGCTTCAGCTATTAAATGGTGACACTTTAAAATTAGAGCAACTGAAATTTTATGTTTCCCATATGACGTTGCTTTTGAACGGTAAAGTAATGTGGCGATCAGATGAAGAAGGTCAGTTGATTGATGCTTTGCATCCGGAAAAATCAAGCATCCGACTTCCTGCAATTCCTTGTAATGAGCTTCGATTCTTAGTTGGACTTGATAGCGCAACCAATTGCAGCGGCAACTTCAACGGAGCGCTGGATCCGGTGCACGGCATGTTTTGGTCGTGGCAAAGCGGTTTCATTCATTTTAAAATTGAAGGCACCTCAACGGCGTGCACGGAGCGCAATAACCGATTTCAGTATCACCTCGGCGGTTATCGCAAACCATACGAAACTTCAGATACCGTGAGCATTCCGATAACTTCAGGTGAAAGCATCGGCATACCACTTCATGTTGATCGTTACTTCTCGCTTTGCTCTCCTGCACAACAAGGACATGTCATGTCTCCGGGAAAAAATGCGAAGGAGTTGTTTCAACATGCATTAAAAATGTTTGCCCCATGAATCGAACATTTTTAATTATTGGTTTAACAATTATTCTATGCGCCGGATTCCGAAATGCCGTCAACATCTGGAATCCGCCTGCGCACTTTCCTGCTCCCGTATATGATTTTAAGAAAGAGCCTTTAACGGCAGAGAAGGTGCATTTAGGCAAGTTGTTGTTTTACGATCCCATTTTATCCCGCGATCGCAGCATTTCCTGTGCATCATGCCATTCGCCCTTCAATGCTTTTGCACATACCGATCATGATTTAAGTCACGGTATTGATGACCGCATCGGCACACGCAACGCTCCGGCCTTGATGAACCTGGCCTGGCAGCGAGAATTCATGTGGGACGTAGCATCCAATCATTTACATGCTCAGGCATTGGCACCAATTACGAATCCTCAGGAAATGGATGAACAACCTGAAAACATTATCAGAAAATTAAATCGAAGCGCACTATATCGTCAATTATTTGAATTATCATTTGGCGATACGTTTATCACTACTTCAAGAATTGTGGTGAGTCTTGCTCAATTTCAACTTACTTTGATTTCTGCAGACAGCAAGTACGATCGCGTGATGGACGGCCGGGAGCAATTTACCGCTCAGGAAAACAACGGCTACAAATTATTTCGTCAACATTGTGCAACATGTCACCGGGAGCCTTTGTTTACTAATTCTGAATTCCACAACAACGGATTGCCTGGTGATCCGATATTAAAAGATGCGGGGAAATATACTATTACGCAACGACCCTCAGATTCTTTATTATTTAAAGTGCCTACGTTGCGCAATGTCGAGTATTCCTACCCTTACATGCATGACGGACGTTTTAAAACCTTGTACCAAGTGCTTGGACATTACACCGGCGGCATTTCCCGTTCTACTACATTAGCCAAAGAACTACAACAACCGATAGTGCTGAAACCCAACGAACAAACGGATCTTGTGGCGTTTTTGCTTACACTTAGCGACCGCAATTTCATTTTCAATCCCCAACACGGTCCGCCCCGATCAAAAATATTTTCACCTCCACCGAAGGATTAATGATTCCCTCGCGTCTAACCACTATATCTACACTCCCTTATGAAACATCTTCTGTTCTTCACTGCGTTGAGTTGCACTACGCTCGCAACGGCACAAACCAATCCTGTTATTACAGCGTGGCTGCAAAACAATTCCCTCACAGGAAGTCATTATGTACAGAGTAACTTTACACCGATTCAGGATAACGTATTGGTGAATTGTCAGGCTGTACAATATTCGGCGACTTGGGTATACGTTACAACGAATGGAATTCCGTCCTACACGACAGGCCCATTTCTGGATGGCAATCCTTCACAGGCTACGGATCAGAATGCGATTTTTCGTTTCCCGTTAAATCCGGTACAAAACACGGGGAATCCGGTGAGTACTACCATGGGCAACATCGGCGTATTTGTGAACGGTGTTGCATTATTCGATTATCGTGACGGTGTTTCCTGGAGTAATGCGCAAAATCAGGAGCGCGGCGGGCCTTTAGGTGGCATGGGAGACAATGTTTGGAACCGTGATGCTGTCGTTGCTGAACGGATTGGTTTTGATTGCGCTAAAGGTCATCCTGCCATGGGTAATTATCATCACCATCAAAATCCTTCTGCATTCGATCTGGATTTAGTGCCTGTTTCAACAGTTTGCAACTTGTATGATTCCGATGGCTTGTACATCATAGACAGCACACAACATTCGCCGCTCATTGGTTTTGCTTACGATGGTTTCCCGATTTACGGCGCGTATGGTTATCAGAATACGAATGGAACAGGGCCTATTGTTCGTATCCAATCAGGTTATCAATTGCGCAACATCACCGCACGCACACATTATGCAGATGGTACAGATGTGATTGATGGTCCCCCAATTAATTCAACTTATCCTTTAGGACGTTATCGGGAAGATTATGAATTTTTTGCCAATGCTGCACCGGAATATTTAGATGAACACAATGGTCGTTGGTGCGTTACGCCTGAATATCCGAACGGCACCTACGCATATTTCTGCACAGTAGATGCCAACTGGAATTCTGCATATCCGTATGCCGTGGGACCAACGTTTTACGGAACATATCAGGCTGCGAAAGTAAATTCCATCAATGAAAACACCACTACTTATGTACCGACAACCGGTCTAACGGAGACGCAATTCAATCAACTATCGATTGGTGTTTATCCGAATCCTGCTAACGAATTTGTTGCAGTACAAATAGGCACTATGGTGACACAAAACATCACCATTCGTTTGTATGATTTGAGTGGTCGCGAAATTAGCGCAACATTGGTTCCTGCGGGCAGCACCATTTCGTGGCTTGATACGCGCACACTATACAACGGACAATACTTAGTAGAAGCAAGCTGCGACGGATTCAGAAAAACAGCTGCGTTGATCATTGCGCACTAATCGCAATTCCAATAAAAAACTCCATGTGAGAACACATCGTTCGCATGGAGTTTTTTATGTTTTAATTTAAACGGTAGTCAGCGAAATTTATCGCGCGAATACAGTTGACCGTGATCTTTCGAAAAATGCCACTGCAGTTACTTCAATAGCTGCCGCATCAAAGCCGCATTCTTTCCACAACTCCGGCTGTTCGCCATGCTCGATCCAACGATCAGGAATGCCCAAACGTTTTACTTGCGCGTTGTAACCATGATCGGCCATAAATTCCAATATAGCGCTTCCTAATCCACCGACAACAGTTCCGTCTTCTACTGTAATTACTTTGTCGTGTTTAGCGAACACCTCATGCAACAAGGCTTCATCCAATGGTTTCACAAAACGCATATCGTAATGTGCTGCACTGATGCCTTGCTTATTTAAATTATCGCAGGCTTCTACCGCAAAATTGCCGGGATGTCCGAAAGTTAAAATAGCAACGTCCTTCCCTTCGCGGATTTTACGCCCGGTTCCGATTTTAATTTCTTCGAATGATGTACGCCAGTTGATAGTGACACCGTTTCCACGCGGATAACGAATGGAGAACGGCACAGCATTTTTTTCCAACTGTGCAGTGTACATCAAATTGCGTAAATCCGGTTCATCCATAGGCGCACTAACCACCATATTCGGTATACAACGGAAATATGCAATATCAAATGCTCCGTGGTGCGTTGGTCCGTCAGCTCCGGCTAATCCGCCGCGATCGAGACAAAATACTACCGGTAATTTTTGCAATGCCACATCATGCACCACCTGATCATATGCGCGCTGCATGAAGGACGAGTATATATTGCAGAACGGGCGCAAACCTTGAGTAGCAAGACCTGCAGAGAACGTTACCGCATGTTGTTCCGCAATACCGACATCAAATGCGCGATCCGGCATGGCTTTCATCATAATATTTAATGAACATCCGGAAGGCATCGCAGGCGTAATGCCCATCACCTTCGGATTTTGTTCCGCTAATTCTACCATGGTGTGCCCAAACACGTCCTGATATTTCGGTGGCTGAGGATCATTAGAAACGGGCTTTACAATTTGACCGGTGCGCTTGTCAAACAAGCCCGGCGCGTGCCACACCGTTGGATTTCCTTCTTCAGAAAATTTGTAGCCTTTCCCTTTCGTCGTTAAAACATGCAGAATTTTCGGACCCGGAATGTCACGCAAATCGCGCATCATTTTCACCAAACGATCCACATCATGTCCGTCGATTGGGCCGAAATAACGGAAATTTAACGATTCGAATAAGTTGCTTTGTTTCAGCAATGAGCCTTTTAATGCGTCACTAACTTTCGAAGCGATTTTCTGCGCATCAGGTCCGAACGTGCTGATTTTACCTAACAACTTCCACACTTCATCTTTCACCTTGTTGTAGGTGTGTGAAGTGGTAATGTCATTCAGGTAATCTTTCAATGCCCCAACGTTCGGGTCAATGCTCATGCAATTATCGTTCAATACTACCAGCAAATTGCTGTTTTCAATTCCGGCATGATTTAATGCCTCGAACGCCATTCCACCGGTCATTGCGCCATCACCGATAATTGCTACTGCCTGCCGCGGTTCATTTTTGCGATTGGCCGCAACAGCCATACCTAATGCTGCTGAAATGGATGTGGACGAGTGTCCTACACCAAACGTATCGTATTCACTTTCGCTACGCTTCGGAAATCCTGAAATTCCTTTGTAACGGCGGTTCGTGTGAAAAACGTCACGTCGTCCCGTTAAAATTTTATGTCCGTATGCCTGGTGGCCTACATCCCAAACCAACTGATCGTAAGGCGTATTGAACACATAATGTAACGCAACTGTTAATTCTACCACACCCAAACTTGCACCGAAGTGTCCGCCTTTTACGGAAACCAAATCGATGATGTATTGACGCAACTCGTCACACACCTGCTTCAACTGATTCTCAGATAGTTGACGCAGATCTGCAGGCACGTTTAAGCGGCGCAAAAGTTCGCCGGCTTCGAATTCATCAGGGGGCAGTTGTTTGTTCATCACAGTTGGAAACAAAATTACGCAAAATATGTTCGAACAGGGCTAACGAATTGTGTTTTAGCTTGGTATTTACCGCTAGCCAAATGATGTTAACAAACCGGAAGTTATTTACATCACTTTCCAAAACCTTTACAGGGTTGGATCTTTAGCGCTCATTAATACTCATAGTAAGTTGAATACACGGGAAGAAGGTAAAATCGGGGAAGAATTAGCAATTGCTCATTTGCGGAAAGCCGGATACGAAATCGTTCAGAACAATTGGCACCTGCATCATCTGGAAATAGACATTGTAGCGCGACATCAAGGAGAATTGGTAATTATAGAGGTTAAATTGCGTCACAGCGACGAGTTTGGAGACCCGGAATCGTTTGTTACCCGGAGCAAGCAGAAACTTTTGGTTAGGGCGGCTAACTACTACATCGAACAGCAGGAAATTGAAGCAGAGTGCAGGTTTGACGTCATTGGCATTTTGGCAAAAAACGGGAAATACAGTGTTCATCATATCGTTAATGCCTTCAGTCCGATAGAACACTGATGGTTCGGGGCTTTTATTGCGTACCTTTGCGGAAATTATTATAACATGAGTACATACTCCGGCAGGAAGGGCGGCAAACGTTCTTCAAGCCCATCCGATTCAAAACGAGGCGGTTCTAAGTCCTCGTATGGATCA
>JAJTEY010000080.1 GCA_021299855.1 Bacteroidota bacterium
CTGTAGACTGGTCGTGGGATGGATGGAATATGGCGTTTTTCATGGCAGTAGAAATTAGGGTTTTGCGATTGTCGGTATAATGAATACCGAACCGAAAAGTGATGCAGAAAACGAAGATTTTCGAATCATACGCACTTCACGAAGTAAAAACATCCTTCCGCGAATACAAAGTCTGTTAACAATAATAAAATTGCTGATTAATAGGGCGCTACAAATTTTTAACACCGTTGCATTTTCCAAACGCACAACAGTCTTGAAATTCGGTTTCCTGAAAATCAATTCCTGAAAATGCAGACAATAAAAAAGAGCAACTTTCGTTGCTCTATCTTTTAAAATAAACCGTTGATTTCGGCGTCTATCTTTCGGATAATTTCCCCAAGATGCTCAGGGTTCTCCGAAAATTTATTTTCGTCTACATCAATCACCAATAACTTGCCGGACTCGTACGTAGAAATCCAGGCTTCATAACGCTCATTCAGTCGCTTCAAATAATCAATACGGATAGCATTTTCGTATTCACGGCCACGCTTTTGAATTTGAGCTACCAACGTTGGAACCGATGCACGTAAATAGATCAACAAATCCGGAGCTTGTACCAATGATTCCATGAGACGGAATAACGAAAAATAATTTTCGAAATCACGTGTAGTCATTAGACCCATTGAATGTAAGTTCGGTGCAAAAATGTGCGCGTCCTCATATATCGTGCGATCTTGAACAACCGCTTTCCCCGACTTGCGAATATCCAATTGTTGGGCGAAACGACTATTTAAAAAGTAAATCTGAAGATTAAACGACCAACGCTGCATATCCTCGTAAAAGTCCGCCAAATAAGGATTTTCATCAGCATCTTCGTAATGTGCATGCCACCCGTAATGTTTCGACAATAACGTGGTCAGCGTAGTTTTTCCCGAACCGATATTTCCGGCTACTGCTATGTGCATAGTGTGTTGTAAATTAGTCCGATTACACGGATTGATTGTTGCGCTAATGTAGCAAAAAAGCTGCTTTCAACACAATGCGATTTATTCACAAATCACGTCATGATGCGATCTTCATCTGACATTTTCGTGTCAATTGCATCACGCAAACCGTTACCTAATAACATGAAAGCGAGTACCACAATCATTATTGCAATGCCCGGAAGAACCGCCAAATATGCATCGCCTGTTAAAATATAACCTTTATACTCGCTGATCATCATTCCCCACGATGGAGTTGGTCGCTGTACACCGATGCCCAAATAACTTAAACCGGCTTCAATCAAAATAGCCGATGCAAAGTTGTTCGCCGAAATTACTATAACGGGCCCCATTACATTAGGCAAAACGTGCTTCCATATAATGCGACTGTTACGATAACCCAAAGCTCGTCCTGCTTCAATAAATTCTTTCTCTCGCACACTGAGTATTTGTCCACGCACCACACGTGCAGTTTCCACCCACATGGTTAATCCGACAGCAACGAAAATCGGGAAGATGCCTTTACCCAAAACCAACGTAATTGCTACAACCAGCAACAATGTAGGAATCGACCAAACAACATTTATAAACCACATGATCAAATCATCAACCCAACCTCTGAAGAAACCGGCCAGTGCGCCCATCAAAACTCCGATAACAATGGAAATTCCAACCGAAATCAATCCTACAAATAATGAAATGCGCGATCCGATCATCAATCGACTCAACAAATCACGACCGAAATGATCCGTACCCAAAATAAATGACTTATCAATGATATTGGCTTTCATTTCCTCGCGCAATTCCTGCAAGGTCTTGTGCATTTTACGTGTTTCGCCATACGCATAGAATTCCACGTAACCGTTAACCGTATCATTTACAACAGGAAACGCAGGATTGATAGCATATAACGCATCAGCCAGATTATATCTCCAATTCTTTCCTACGCCGGCATTTTCGTGATATTCTTCCCAAAGAATATCGTTTTTTTCGAATCGATAAAACTTATAGGCGTGATACTCATATTCTCCGGGCTTTCCGAATAACATCGTACTGAAAAAATTCCCATCGGATGCGGGATTGTTTTTCTTCAAAGCAATCAACTTGCATTCAAAACCGGGCTTTTGAATGCTGATCTCTTCAATGTGTGTGGAAGCATCAGGCGATGAATCGGGTGTAATTAAATAACCTAACATCGAAATCACCATCGTTACCGCAATGGTAATAAGACCAAACATGGCAGGCTTGTTACGTTTTAAACGTTGCCACGCAAAGGCCGTTAAGGAATTGGACTTCTTGGTTGCCATTTTAACGTTTGTACTCACGATCTTTCCAATGATAACTTCCCGTCAATGCCGTGATGCCGATATAAACCGCTAAAAACGGATAAACCAATGCGACATGTATAACAGAAAAAAATCCCGGTGAAGGACGTGTTTCAAATGCAGCTAAAGATAACAACAAAACATCGATTACATACTTCACCAACCACAACCCGACGTAATAGATGTCTCCACTCAAAATGAACATTAATGGGAGGAAGAATACCTGCAAAATATGACCCGCCCCAATAATTGCAGTGATCAAACTCATAAATCCTGCAGGATAAGCCCGAGCCTTTGAAATCCAGCGTTTCCGCTGATTGATAAATGATTGCCAGGTTGTTTCTGGCGCCGTATAAACCGGATTTTCAGCATCAAATACTGCATTGGCCCCCTGTTGCGTTGCTGAAACGAGTTTAAAAATATCATCTCCACCGGGGAAAGCACCCGCATCTGTATCAATCAAACGAGTGCTCAATGCATGGGAATACGCCATATTCGCGGCATTCATACTTATAGGTTGATTCAAATTACTATAACCGGCATTGAGTCTTACTATTGCGGCAAACTCGAGTTGTTGTATTTGCTCAACAAATGTTCCTGTACCCGCATCGCACAAAACAGCGCCGCCATACAACTGATCTCTGCCTGCATTGCAACTTACTATTCGTTTCAGCCAATCTTGCGGATGCTCCACATCGGCATCAGTTACTACAATAATCTTCCCTCGGGCAATCTGTTCTCCATGCCGGATAGCAGCCTTCTTCCCTGTTATTCCCGCTTGCAAATGAAGAATTGTAATTCCTGGATTGCCTTGAAAGTTTGCTAATTCCCGCGCTGTTCCATCAGTAGAATGATCATTAACAACAATTATTTCTTTGTTGTGATAACTCTGTTGCATCAGATTCCGAATGAGTGGATTCACATACTGTTCTTCATTACGAACAGCAACGACTACACTCACTGCAATATTTTCGAAATCATCCGCAGCTGTCACCATAGTTCGGCGCATCAGTAAAGCCGGCGCATTAACCAACAGATACAACATCACAATTGATATGGAAATCATTACGATCATTCCGAGCCACCTTCACGATTAATCAAAAGAAATAGTGCACCTATTCCTGCAGGTACCACAACATTTATGATCCATAATAACGAAGCTGCAACTATCGCGGCTTCTGCAGATAATCCCAATGCTCCGGCTACTATACCGGATACAGTCCCGCGAACCACAATTTCTGTCCATGCAAACGTTGGAATTACCGTTACGAAAAAGTAAACCAACACCCCACACTGTAAGGCTTCCAGAAAACTGCAGGTAGAGAATGCAGCAAGGAAAATAGCCAATTGTATTGTATATACAATAAATCGAAGCAATGTTAAAGCTGCAGCCAAAAAGAGTCGCTGACGAGGAATCTGCGCGGCGTTTTTTACCACATTCAACCACGACTTAGGAAAAACAAACAACACCAACATCGGTATTACAATTGCTACAACAAGCAGTGGCAATAAATGTGATGTCGATGTGATGAGGTAAAAAATATTCTTATGAATAATCAAAAGTGGCAACGCTGCAAAAGCTGTTATCAAGCCCTGCAGCATACCTCCAATGCCCGAAACAATTCCTGCAGCAACACGATGTTGCTCCCGAAGAAATAACACTCGGCCAACAAATTCTCCCATACGATTGGGCGAAACCAATGCTGTCGTAAATCCGGATAAGACGCCTTTCAAGGCTGTTAAAAATGAGATCTGCTGAATGTGCGCCATGAGAGTTTTCCACCGGATAGTTTCCAAAGCAATGTTCACCGGTAATAAAAAAATAACAAGCAGAAATGGTAAAACAGAAATACCCGGCGACCAAACAACATCAGCGAATAATGCGGAATGTTGTGTAATACGCGTACTCACATAGTACGAAGCAATTAGTACTATTGCTAACTTTAACCAGCGGATAACGTGTTGTTTGATGTGAGTCACGATGAGTAAATGTAACAAAGTACATGGCAATTCCTGCGAACGATTCGCGTCGTAACAACGATCGCATAATACTTGGTGTAGATCCCGGAACGAACATTCTTGGATTCGGCGTAATTGCTGTAAGCGGCAATGCCATCCGTCTGCTCGATATGGGCGTGCTCAAGCTCGACAAAATCGCGGATCATCCTCAAAAACTGCAACGAATTTTTCGCGAAGTGGAACGTTTGGCAGAACTCCATTTGCCGGATGAATTTGCCATCGAAGCACCTTTCTTTGGCAAGAATGTGCAGTCTATGTTAAAGTTAGGACGTGCACAGGGCGTTGCTATTGCAGCATCAATTAATAGAAATATTCCTGTCTTCGAATATTCTCCGCGTAAAATCAAACAATCAATTACGGGCAATGGAAATGCCTCCAAAGAGCAGGTGGCTGCTATGCTCCACAATCTTCTGAAATTTCAGGAAAAACCGGAATACCTGGATGCTACTGATGGATTAGCTGTGGCGGTGTGCCATTTTTTTCAAAATAAAATGCCCGCAGCCACCGCAAAATCGAAAGACTGGGGTGCTTTTATTAAAAATAATCCTGGAAGAGTAAAAGGCAGTTAAATCGTTTCCGGTAATGCTGCCTTTATCAAGGCCTGCAATTCTTTCATTCGCGCCTCTTCGACCTTTATTTTTGGTCGTGTAAAATTAATGTTGTCGGCAGTATTAATGGGAACCAAATGCAAATGCGCGTGCGGTACTTCCAAACCAACAACCGCAAATCCGATACGCTTGCCGGTCAACACCTCTTGCATGGCACCTGCAATTACTTTACTGAATCGAAACAACTCGGCGTAATCCTCTGCAGGAAGATCATAAATGCGATCCACTTCCTTTTTAGGAACGACCAATACATGTCCTTCGACTAGTGGAAATACGTCCAGAAACGCAAGACAACGTTCGTTTTCCGCAATCTTAAACGACGGTAAATCACCGTTAATGATTTTGGTAAAAATGCTCGCCATTAACGTGAAATTTCAAGAATTTCAAACTTCATCGTCCCGGAAGGAACTACAACATCCGTAACATCACCAACTTCCTTACCCAACAATCCTTTCGCAATGGGTGAATTCACAGAAATTCTTCCGGTCTTTAAGTCTGCCTCATTTTCCGGAACGAGTGTATATGACATCTTCGCGCCCGTTTTAACGTTCTTGATAGTCACTTTGCATAGAATATACACACGGGATGTATCCAATTGCGATTCATCTACGATACGCGTATTGCTCAACAACTCTTCCATCTTCGCGATTTTCATTTCAAGCAATCCTTGAGCTTCTTTAGCAGCATCGTACTCCGCGTTCTCCGACAAATCTCCTTTGTCTCGCGCTTCTGCTATCTGAGCCGAAATACTTGGACGCTCTTTAGTCTTCAGATAATGCAATTCTTCCTGCAATTTCTTAAGACCTTCCTCGGTAACGTAATTGATCTGTCCCATAGTTTATGCGAATTAGTTAACAGAAAAGAAGTCCCGGCATAACCGGGACTTCTCCAACAAATTTAATAAAAGTTATTCTACTTTCCTTACAGGCTCAAACGAACCCCAAAGCTGTGTACTCCTGAGAATGGATTTGTTGTACGGTATGAATAATCAACACCGAATGTTGAACCTTTCTTACCAAACGGTAACTCCACAGTAGCACCGAACGATGGACCT
>JAJTEY010000013.1 GCA_021299855.1 Bacteroidota bacterium
ATCAGTAAAAAAAATGTGAAGTTGTACGAGAAACGCGGATGGCATTTGTATCATATCTGGGATGTTCGTCCGGGATATGTAATTCACTTTATGAAACGAGTATTTACTCGCGGGTCTGTTTCCGGATAATACGACCAAACAAGCCCGGGAAAAAGCGCTTGATCCAGACTGCTTTAATTTCTCTGCCACCGATCAGAATTTCTTCTTTACCCGAATTCATTGCACTCAAGATTAACGCTGCGCACTCGGCTGCAGGCATACCCTGCTCTTGACTTTTGTCCATCACCGCGTGTGCGGAACCATCGCCTTTTAGCGCATGAAGCGAAATATTGGATTGAATTTTTCCCGGCACCGCAATCAACACTTGTATACCGCGATCTTCAACTTCAAGGCGCAACGCTTCAAAAAAACCTTGCAACGCATGTTTTGAAGCAGCGTATGCCGTTCTGAAATAGAAACCGAACTTACCTGCAATACTGCTCATCACTACAATATGACCGCTTTCCCTCCGAATCATTTCCGGCAAGACAGCTTTCGTTAAAGCTATTTGCCCGAAATAATTCACTTCCATAATTTTTCGGTCAATCTCCAAAGAAGTTTCTTCCGCGTAGCTCCGCTGACTAATGCCTCCGTTATTCACGAGCACATCTATACGTCCGAATTTATTAATAACCGCGCTTACTAATTCGTCGGCATTGTGCAATTGTCCCAAATCCAAAGGCAAGATCAATACACGGTCGGATGACAATTGGTAATGACGTGCGACACGTTCCAATTCTTCCATTCTTCTGGAAGACAACACCAACTTTGCGCCTTCACGGGCGAACGCACCAGCCAATGCTTCTCCAATTCCTGATGATGCGCCTGTAATCCAAACAACTTTACTCCCAAATCCTGCTGCCATTACTCTTCGTCGTTCCCGAAATTAAAGCGGATTAAACCCAACGCTAATGACATATTCGGATTCTTTGACTTATCTACAAACGTAAGCACATCGCCCGCAGCAAGACCTAACTCCAAAAACCCTAATGGCCCGATGATCAAACCGCAAGGTAGGTTCCAACCTAAGTCTGTACTGCCGGAAACACCCATATTAAAGCGAATCACACTCCCAAGTTTAACTTCACCGCCTAATGCAACAAACATAGTCTCTAGGTTATATGCACTCTTATTTAACGGCAATACAACATCGGCACCAATCATTATCTTTTCTCCGATGGTCATGCCATAACCGAAGCGCAGACGAGAAGGCAACTTGTTTTTATAATCCGTTCCGGGCGTATAATTAATGACCGCATTATCACCAAACAGAAAAGATGGACTACTCATATTCCAGGAATTCAATCCTACGTCATTTGTATCAAGTTGAGGCATCAACAAAACTACAGTTGCTCCAAAATCAGTTGCAACACCGGTTCCTACCGCATTGAAAATACTTCCGACACTATGCGGATTGAAATTCTGAATGTTGCCATAGTTGATGTTGTAGTTGGTAGAAAATGACGCCGTACCGGATACTAGTGCATTAGTAATCTTAGCATTCACATTGCCTAATCCCCACAAGTATTTGAAACCAACACCACCAAACACCTCCAACGCTTGTCGTCCCTTATCATCTTCAGTTCCGAAACCGAATAATTTCCTTCCGTACGCAATATTCATTTCTCGGTAATGCAAATACGCCAGGGATGTTCCGTTAAAAATCTGAGACATATACTGCGAATACACGGATGAATCTTGATAAGCTAACGAATTAATTCCATTAAAAATAAAATCAGCAGCATTCTGTGATAAACTCACATTTCCAAATGCACGATCGCGCATATTCACTGCAATACCTCCGAGCTTCGGAAAATATAACGATGCCGCAAACCAATTGACGTTTGCATTCAGATTGAGCCCGTCCTCTGTGGTAAACAGGTTGGCATACATCTGCTTCTCGGCGGCGGTAAACGTATCGTTGGGATTGGTAAGCGCATTACGCAATTCGCCTAGTTTTAAAGCCTTCGATTGCACCGTTAAACCGGCATTAGCGAGCGTAAACGAGAACTTATAATTATCGCCCAAACCCAAATTGGATGGATTAATGCCAATTGCTTCGTAATTGCCTACAAGAGCAGTTGCTGCGCCACCTTTGCCACTCGCTGTAGGCAAACCCATATCTATTTGCGCAAACAAATGAGCGGAGAAAGTGACTCCTAAAAACAGTATTACTTTTTTCATCGTGAGGGAGTTTGGTATTGTGGTTCTAAGGTAGCGAAACAATATAAACGGCTAACTCAACGATTCAAATTATGCGTTTCAAACTGATTCGAAATTTTCGCGCCGCCTATCTAAAATTTTGTAGCGTAGCAAATCCGATGACGCCGTAAAATAAAAACGGCAACTTGAAAAAGTTGCCGTTGAAAGTGGTTCGAGGCAGGGCGGAGTGAGTAGATCCGGGGTGATTATCGCAGCGACGAGCCGGTAAGCGCGGTGGCTGTTGCGTAGCACATTCGATGACGCCCGAAAATAAAAAACGGCAACTTTAACAAGTTGCCGTTGGAAGTGGTTCGAGGCGGAATCGAACCGCCGACACAAGGATTTTCAGTCCTTTGCTCTACCAGCTGAGCTATCGAACCTTACCACGATTATTCATCGTCCGAGATATTCATTCGGGGTGGCAAATGTAACTATAATTTTTATTTGCCAAAATTTCCACCTGAATTTCTGCATAGATTTGCAACCGATGAAGGATTGCCGTCTGATCTTGGACTGGGGAAATACAGCCCTTAAAGCTTATGTGTATGAAGGAAATGCCGTCATCGAGCAGCACGTATTCGAAGGCGATGATTTTGCCGCTGTAATGCGTCTTGCGGAATCGCTGAAACCTTCAATCATCCTACTTGCCAGCGTTATTCATCATCCCCGAAATGTGGAATTGGACTTACGACGCATTGCACCAACTATTGTGCTTACTCCCGGAACTCCTTTGCCCGTTCGTAACAATTACCGCACTCCGGATAGTTTGGGTTACGATCGTTTGGCTGCAGCCATTGGCGCATGGCAACTTTCGCCCGGAAAACCCGTCTTAGCTGTTGTGGCAGGTACATGTATTACATATAATCTCATCGACAGCAACAATCATTTTCTTGGCGGTGCTATTTCGCCGGGCTTGCGCATGCGAATGAAAAGTATGCATGTATTTACCGCAAAACTCCCGGAACCCGATTTGCAAGGCGAAATGCCACTTACAGGAAACGACACGGAAACGTCTATGCGCTCGGGAGTTGTTCACGGTGCTGCTGCTGAAATAACCGGCATGTATAACGAGTACCTGCTGCACTATCCGCAATTGCAATTGTGCTTAACCGGTGGAGACGCGCCGCTTTTGGCTGGCGTACTTAAAAATGGCATCTTTGCACGTCCGAATCTCATAGCAGACGGACTAAACTGTATTATTAATTATCATGTGGAGAACCACCTTCTTTAATTTTAGTCTCAAAGTATTTCTTGCGGTTGCTGTAATGGTGGTTACCGAAAATGTGTTACAGGCTCAGAATCCGTCTGTGTTGCAAACGGTTTCACCGTATTCGCGTTACGGAATTGGCGATTTCCAGTTTAACGGAGGACTGATTAACACCGCCCTGGGTGGTGGCGGTATTGCGTTACGTAACGACTCCATGATTCCGCAGTACATCAACCTTTTAAATCCGGCATCGCTTACGGCGCATCAGTTGGTGACTTACGAGGTGTCATTGATGAGCAATACTGTTCAACTTTCCAATTCCTCATCATCTGCCATTTTCAATCGTACCACATTGGGGCATTTGGCACTGGCTTTTCCTGTATCTAAACGATGGGGAGCTGCTTTCGGACTTACACCTTATTCATCTGTCGGTTACAACGTAAGTTCTCCCGATGAGGTTCCAAATCTTGGTCCGGTTACTTACAAATACGAAGGAGCCGGTGGTGTAAATCAGGTGTTTCTTGCCAACGCTATTCGCCCTTTCGCCGGCGCAACGCGCAAGTATTTGTTATCATCAAATTACGACAAGGACAAATTAGTTGGCGACACAAACGTCATTAAGCGTAAAGTGCGTTATAGAACGGCATTAACAAATATTTCCGTAGGATTCACAGCGTCATACTTATACGGTTCGTTAACCAATATTCGTCGTGATGTTTTCCCGGATTCATTGCAAACGTTTAACACTAAAATTGCTAAGTCAACAACGTTTCGCGATGTTTATTTCAACGCCGGATTGCAGTACACCTTCCGCATCAATCGTACGATCAATCCGCAATTTCAGAATATGCCCGACTCACTTATAGTGGACAAGAGCTGGATGAAAAATAAATTCGTTTACCGCAAGGGCAATCAGGAAGAAACACGTAACATTTTTATTAAGAGTCCCGGTGCTCGCATGACCATTGGCGCTGTGATTGGATTCCCTGCTGAAGTGGCAACAACATACGAACTCTTGGCGCAAACGTATAAACAGGTTGGAACAATAGAACAAATTCGCGACACCGTTTCATTTGTCAATGGAATTCCTTCTCGCGTACAAGTGCCTTTAATGGCAGGCGGAGGTTTTGCAATTAAGAAAGACTGGAAATGGATGATACAAGCCGATTACTCCACACAACTGTGGTCAGGAGTGGCTTCCACTTCCGCTGCAGGCTTGGTAAAGAACAGTCACCGTGCTACAGCAGGCTTTCAGTGGCAACCGAAAATCATCGGTCGTGGCAATTATTTTGCTGCTGTTCAGTATCGCCTCGGCATGCGCTATCATCAAACAGCGTTGGAAATTAATAATGTGCAATTGCGCGAAACGGCTATCAACTTCAGTATTGGAATGCCGGCTCCTTTCCGCCCTCGTTTGAGTGAACCTATCGGACGATTGAATATGTCTTTTGAAGTTGGTCGTCGCGGAACAATTGAATCCGGTTTGTTGCAGGAGAACTTCTTCCGTGTAAGTATCGGTATGTCTATTAACGACCGCTGGTTTACGCGTTATAAGATCGATTAATCATGCGAATTTCGGCTTTCATTATTGCAATCGTAATCGTGCTGTGCAGCGCCTGCAGAAATGATCCTGCCAAAGTAAAATCGTACACCGTTAAAGACACGTTACCATTTCAGACAGCAACAAAAGTCGACCTGCTGTTTACTGATTCTGCGCGTGTTAAAATTCATCTGAAAGCACCGTTGATTGAGGAATTCGGCAATGATAATCCGCATACCATTCTATCTAAAGGGGTTGAACTCGATTTCTTCGATGATTCCGGAGCGGTGAACACTTCTCTTACCGCAAAGTATGCCATTCGTTACGAACGCGAACAAAAGATGGAAGCGCGTAACGATGTGGTGGTCGTGAATATCAAAGGTGAAAAATTGAATACCGAAAAACTCATCTGGGACGGAATACGACGTAAAATTTACACCGATGCATTTGTAAAAATTACCACGGAAGATCAGATTCTGATGGGAAACGGATTGGAATCAGATGAGACATTTTCGGAATACGAAATCAAAAACCTTACAGGAACAATACTTTTAAAGGACGGCGAATAACATGAAAAAATACTTCAAAATCACGGAATATGTTTGGTTGGTGCTGTCGCTGATCATGGTCATTACTTCGGTATATCTGTTTATCATCGGTGATCAGCAAACCGGCACATTCTCGTTGTTGTTAACCGCTTTTGCCGGAGTAATGTACAGTATGCGCCGACGCTACAACCGCATGGTGGAACGCCAGGCCGAAAAAGCCGCCCAAATGGAGTCTCAAACCACTGATAAACAGCAAAATAAAAAGGCGTAAACGATTCATTTCGGGGATTTGCCCTTTATATTGTATATTCGTGCCCCAATTCAAAAATAAACGTCATTAATTATGACCATTTTAGCTAAGATCAGAAGTCGTGTAGGACTTATTGTAGGAAGTATTTTTGTCGCTCTTTTGGCTTTCGTTTTAACCGATTTCCTGGGCAACAATACCGCCATGTTCGGTAGAGATACTTCGGTAGGTGAAATTAACGGAACCGAAATTTCCATCATGGAATTTAACGGCAAGGTGGAACAATACAGCCAGGGCCGTTCATTATCAGAAATGGAACAGCAGCAAATGTCTGAAGGCGTTTGGGCTGAATACATCGAAAATTTGATTTTCGTTCCGGAGTACGATGAACTTGGAATTGTTGTTACAGACGATGAATTAGCTGATCAGATGATGGGTGATAACATTTCACCTTACATGATGCAATTCTTCCAGGATCGTCAAACCGGCCAAGTGAATCCGCAATTCGCTAATGCAATGGGTGGATTAGACGGTGCTAAAATTCGTCAGTTTGTTACAGGTATGCAGCCGGAACAAGAAACCCAGTGGGCGGAAATTGAAGTTTCCATGCGCAAGCAACTGCGTAAAGAAAAATACAACCAATTGGTGCGTAAAGGTATTTACGTGACAACTGCACAGGCAAAGCGTGAGCACAACGAAGAAAACACAAAATACACGTTCAACTTCGTGACTAAGAAATACGCAGATATTCCGGATTCTACGATCAAAGTAACTGATGCGGAATTGGAAGATTATTACAAGTCGCACGAGTACAAATTCAAGCAGCGTGAAGAAGAGCGGGACATGGAATTTATTGGTTTCGATATTTTCCCATCTGCTGATGATATCGCTAACCAGCGCAAGGAAATGGAAAGCGTTGCAACAACATTTGCAGGCAAAAGCGGCATTGATGATTCATTATATGTATTGGCTACTTCAGACAACCCGATGTTCGTGAAGGAATATATGCGTTCCGGTCAGTTCCCTGTTGGAACAGACAGCGCATTCCTGAAAGCTGCTCCCGGAACTGTTTTGGGACCCTACAACATGGGACAGAATGTAGTCGTGTACAAAGTATACGGCAACAAAGTTTCTGCAGACTCTGCAAAGGTTCGTCACATCCTTGTAGCTTGTAAAGATTGCGCTCAGGCTTCGCCTGAAATTTCACGTACTAAAGCACAGGCTAAAATGCGGGCAGATTCTATTCAGCGTGTGGTGAAGTCGAAGAAAGCGAAGTTGGAAGATATAGTGGAGAAACTTACCGACGATCCGGGTTCCAAGAGCGGTAACAAAGGTGATTACGGTTGGTTTACTCCTGAAAGCGGATTTGTTCAGCCGTTTAAGGACGCCGGTTTCAATAACAACAAAGGAGATGTTGTGGTTGTAGAAACAGAATTCGGATACCACGTTATTGAAGTTTTGGACAAAACCGCTCCTTCAACTAAAGTTCAGGTTGCTAAAATTGAAAGCAAGACAGAAGCATCTGAAGCTACAATACGCGCAGTATTCAATACAGCTTCTCAATTTGCTGTAGAAAACAATACTGCAGAGAAATTCAACTCAGGTGCTCAGGCGAAAAGTTTAAACGTTCAGAAGTCGGATAAGATTGTGGAGAGTTCGCGTTACATCAATGGTTTGGAGAACTCACGCGAGATTGTACGTTGGCTATACAACGAAGATCGTGAAATTGGACAAGTTTCCGAACCGTTCCAATCGGGTGAGCGCTACGTGGTATGCAAGTTGACTAAGATCGTGAAGAAAGGCGTGAAGCCTTTGGCAGAAGTGCGTGACATTTGTGAATTGGAAGTACGTAAGCAGAAGAAAGCGCAAATGATCATTGATGAGTTGAATAAGAACAAAGGTGCTAACCTGGAAGCTTGGGCAACGAACATGAAAACTACTGTAATGCCTGCGGCGAATATTACGTTAGGTGCTCCGTATATCGCCGGTGCTGGTTACGAAGGAGAAGTTGTAGGTAAAGTTTCTGCAATGGCGGTGAATCAAATGTCGGCTCCGATTAAAGGATCTATGGGTGTTTATGTAGTAATTGTAACCACGGTTTCGAAAGCTGAACCTTTAACTGATGTAAAAGCACAGCAGGCGCGTTTAATTCAGGGTTATGGTGCTCGTACCGATAACGCGGTGAATGATGTGTTACGCGAAAATGCGGACATCGTTGACAATCGCGCGAAGCATTACTAAACTTAACCGGAATAATTTTCAAGGCTATCCGAAAGGGTAGCCTTTTTTTGTGGTTACTGTTTTACACCGCTTTCGACAACTGCAACTGTATTCATTCGCGACATTTCGTGTGATTGAATAGCGTTTACTGAACTTTATAACCACGATTTAATTGAAATGAACCGCATGAGCTATTCACATTGTGTGTAGCTATTGTAGAGCGCTTAAAATGCATGATGTGGCAAATGCGATACCATGAATTCGCCTAACGCAACACGAGTAATCGTTGCGAATCGAGTTTCACAAAGATGAACACCAGTATAGTGAATGATATCAGTGAAGATCCGCCATAACTGAAAAATGGCAATGGAATTCCGATAACCGGAATAATACCAATCGTCATTCCGACATTGATGACTAAGTGAAAAAACAACACAGCTGCAACGGCATAACCATAAATCCTGGTGAAATCCGATCGTTGTCGTTCTGCCATAAACACCAAGCGAACAATTAAAATCGTGTACAACAAAACGACCAATGCGCTGCCTGCAAATCCCCACTCCTCGCCTACGGTACAAAAAATAAAATCTGTTTCCTGTTCGGGCACGAATCGAAATTTCGTTTGCGTACCTTCCAAATAACCTTTGCCCATTGCCCCGCCTGAACCAATAGCAATCATGGACTGACGTGTGTTGTATCCGTAACGATCTTCAATAGCTTGTGAGACCGGCAATCCCAACCACACTTTTATTCGTCCTGCCTGGTGCTCCGGCATTTTCTCCAATACTTTAGGTCCTGCAAATAGTGCTCCTATAAAGAACACCACTCCAAAGAGGACGATCAGTATATTTTTAAATCGACGGCGTATAAACAAAAGCGATGCTATTCCAATTGCAACAACTGATCCGGCGTAATACACAAAGTTATCCTGGTACTTTATTCCAAGTACTACACACAATACGATGCCCAAGCCAACCAATAACCACCACCCCTGAATGATACCTTCACGATACAGCACAATCGTAAATGCAGAGAACACCAATGCTACTCCGGTCTCATCCTGCAACACCATGATAATGGCCATTGGAAGTCCAAGTATTCCCAGAGCTGTCCAAACTGATTTTTTCAAATTGGCCGGATTAACACCACTCATAAATTTCGCTAAAGCCAATGCTGTTGCCCATTTCGCAAACTCACCGGGTTGAAAAGTAAATCCTCCCACTTTAAACCATGAGTGACTTCCCTTGATTTCCGTTCCGGCTACAAGCACCAACAGATTCAACAATACTACTCCGCCATACAGCGCATAGGCCGAGACCGTAAAAAAGGATGCGTCAATAATTAAAATTGAAAACGCCAGTAAAATACTCAGGACAGCGAACAATAACTGTTTGCTTTCGAGACGCTCCATGTTAAACACATCACTCTTCACAGGGTCATAAACGGCCGAATAAATATTAAACCAACCCATCATCATCAACAATAGGTAAATGGTTACCGTTAACCAGTCCACATTATAAAATAAACCTTCGCTTTTCTCGCGCATGTTAATGTGTGGTTTGTTTTTTACCTGCAGGATGTTTGTGAATCAAATCGCCTTCCATCATGTTCTTTTCCATTTCAGGACGATTTGTTTTTCCGGTGAGGTATCGCTCAATAGTTAAACTCGCAATTGGAGCTGCCCATGCGGAACCATATCCGGCATTTTCCACTAATACGGCAACACAAATTTTAGGATTGTTACGTGGAGCAAAACATACAAATACGGAGTGGTCATCGCCATGCGGATTCTGCGCCGTACCTGTTTTACCGCACATGTCCAATTCAGGGACATTTACACCGCGCCCTGTCCCTGCAGTCATTACACTCGACATACCTTGAACAACAGCTTCAAAATGTTGTTTGTTGGTTACCATCGTCTGATGCTTAATGGCCCACTGCGGCAATGGTTTTGGATCTTTTCCTACACTGCGAATAATATGCGGTGTGTAAAAATGTCCACGATTGGCGATCGCACACACGATGTTACACATTTGCAAAGGTGTTACACTTAATTCTCCTTGTCCAATACCCAAACCAACGCCGGATAACGTTAACGCCTTCCATGCGTTCTTACCGAAGACTTTATCATAATACTTCGACGTGGGCACAATTCCTTTCGCATCAAAAGGCAAATCTGTTCCCAACTTCTCGCCAACACCAAAGCTTAACACGTACTGTCGCCAACGCTCGTATCCATCCTTCGTATCACGGGTTACTTTGTTGTTATCAATTATCGCTTTGTACACGTATGAAAAATACGAGTTACACGATGTGGCAATTGCTCCTTCCAAATCTGTCGGGCTGCCGTGAGGGTGGCATTTAGGTTTTCCTCCCAATAATGGGAATCCTCGTGCACAGCCGTATGTTGTTTGTGGTGTTAAAGTTCCTTCCTGCAAACCAATCAAAGAGTTCATCAACTTAAACGTAGAGCCCGGAGGATACATCGCCTGCAAAGCACGATTGAATAAAGGACGACCTAAAGTATCTTGCAGCAACATACTATAATTCTTGGGGAAGTCTCGACCTACGAGCAAATTCGGATCATACGTTGGACTGGTTACCAACGCCAATATTTCTCCTGTTGTTGGATCTATCGCAGCAAGACCTCCAATTTTATTTTGAAGCAATTGTTCAACGTACAATTGTAGATCAGCATCAAGTGTTGACATCAAGCTTAATCCCGGAACAGATGCTGTATCATACAAACCATTTTTAAAACTGCCTTTGATGTTGTTGTGTACATCCCGCATTTTAATCTGGACACCTTTCTTTCCGCGCAAATATTCCTCGTAACCTTTTTCAATTCCCGATTTGCCGATGTAATCACCCGACTTATAATATTTGTCCTTTCTCGTAATACGATCATCCACTTCACCGATATAACCCAACAAGTGCGCGGCAATGGGAGTCGGGTATTTACGAACCGTGCGCGATTGCACATAAAACCCATCGAACTTGTACAAACGCTCCTGAATACGAGCATTTAACTCAGGCAACATTTGTGATTCAAAAATGTGAGAACGATAATCTTGTCGTGCAAAATCTAAACTTCCGGAAAGTCGTTTTAGTCGCGACTTGAAATCTTCAATTGTAATATTTAAGATTTTGCATAACCCTGCAGTATCACAATTTTTCAAATCACGGGGCACTACCATTAAATCATATGCCACCTGATTGTACACCAACAACTTTCCATTACGATCGTAAATCGCACCGCGTGGTGGATAATCTGTAACGTATAAAAAGGCCTGGTTTCGTGCATCCAGTTTGTACTTGTCATCTACAATCTGCACGTAAAACAAACGCACTACATAGAGCACTGCAACGAGAAGCGCGAATCCTGCAATGAAAAATTTTCTCGACTCCTGATTCATAACGCTTTCTTGCTTCGATAAAATAGGAACTGCGTTACCACTACCAGTAACATTGTGGACATTCCGCTTATGACAACACGCAAAAACGTAGAGAAAAATTCACGGAAGGAGAACATCTCCAGGTAGAAAAGACAAAAATGATGGATAAGAATAAATATGGCAGCGTACGTCAAAAACCAACTCCACCCCATATCCTGAACTGTAGGCTGAGCCGAAAATTCATACCCATCGCGTGGTGCCAGCATTTTTAAAATTCGTGAACGCATGAATCCGATTAACGTTGAAGCAGCCATATGCATGCCAATTGTTCCGTAAAATACATCTACAAAAAATCCGGTAATGAAAGCAATTATCATCACCAGCCACGGGGGCATATCGAAAGGCAATTGCATGAGAAACAACAAATAGATAAACGGATTCACGTATGGTGCAACATCCATATTTTTCAGAATGAGTCCTTGCACCAACACGAGTACAAAAAAGCGTATGCTATGTCTTACGATCTCATTTAGCATTGTTATCGCTTTCGTTTACGCGTTGTTTCAACTGTTGAATCTCTTCACGGAATAAATCCTTGATCAAAAGCACGTGTTTCAACTTACGGAAGTCTGTGGTGAGCTGCACTTCTACCGTATATGTTTTATCACCGGCTTTCTTCTCGAAATTTTTCACCACGCCCACCAGAACACCTTGCGGGAAGGCATCGCCAAGTCCGCTCGTGACTAACGTATCGCCTTGAGCAATTTTAGAATGCGTCGGCAGATCAATCAAATCCGCTGTTCTATAATCTCCTCCATTCCACAACAACTGTCCGAATGTTCCGTCCTTCTTAACACTGGCACTGATCTTCGTGTCTTTATGTAATACGGACATTACGACACAAAAATTATCGGAAACTTCTCTCACAATACCAATAATTCCGGACGCACCAATTACGCCCATATCCGGTGCAACACCTTGCTTCGAACCGCGATCAAGAATAATGTAATTACTGCGTAACGTCACTGAATTATCTACTACCTCTGCTGTCAGATATTGATAGCGTTGACGATAAACCGTATCATTCACATTAGTAGTTGCCGTATTAAAAGCAATGAACGAACCTCTGTCGCGATTGAGCAATGCTGCCAATTGATGATTCAACATTACATTCTGATCTTTCAGATTCAGATACGCGGTGAAATTGGAACGTGTTTCGTAGATAGAGCCTGTAAACGAATTCGCAGCGGAAACAGCAGCGGCGCGTTGAAAAACATTATGCTGCACTAGGAAATACATCGACAATCCTTCGAGCAGCAGAAACAGCAACACCAGATAATTTCGTACGAGAAAAACGAGCAGGTTGCGCATGTTTCAACTTCCGCAATAAACGTATTACTTGATCAGGAATGGGAACTTATCAATGTTCTTCAATGCAATACCGGTTCCGCGGGCAACAGCACGTAACGGATCTTCGGCAACATGCACCGGAAGTTTAGTCTTCTGTGAAATACGTTTGTCCAATCCGCGTAAAAGCGAACCACCGCCCGCAAGATAAATACCGGTACGATAGATATCCGCAGATAATTCCGGCGGTGTCATTTCCAACGCATTCAAAATCGCTTCTTCAATTTTTGAAATTGATTTATCCAGTGCGTGTGCGATTTCCACATACGACACATAAATCTCTTTCGGAATACCGGTCATCAAGTCACGACCGTGTACAGGAAAATCAGCAGGCGGATTTTCAATTTCAGAAAGCGCTGCACCTACTTCAATCTTAATACGTTCAGCTGTACGTTCACCGATCAAAATATTGTGCTGACGACGCATGTATTCTTCGATGCTGGCTGTGAATTCATCACCCGCAATACGAATGGACTTATCACACACAATTCCACCTAACGCAATAACCGCAATTTCCGAAGTACCACCACCGATATCGATAATCATATTACCCATTGGTTCTTCAACATCGATACCAATACCGATTGCTGCTGCCATTGGTTCGTGAATCAGATAAACTTCTTTGGCTCCTGCATGTTCAGCAGAGTCGCGAACGGCACGCTTTTCCACTTCGGTAATGCCGGAAGGAATACAAATTACCATTCGCAACGAAGGCGAGAATAATTTACGACCCGGATTGATCATTCGAATCATACCGCGGATCATATGTTCTGCCGCGTGGAAGTCGGCAATTACACCGTCTTTCAGTGGACGAATAGTTTTAATATTCTCGTGTGTCTTACCGTGCATTTGCATGGCTTGCTTACCAACGGCAATAACCTTTCCCGAGCCGCGATCAATCGCAACAATAGAGGGTTCATCAACCACCACTTTATCATTGTGAATGATAATCGTGTTAGCAGTGCCTAAGTCAATGGCAATTTCTTGTGTAAATAAATCAAATACTCCCATGGGCTAATTGTTCGGGGAAATTTATCAATGTTTAAAATGTCTGTTTCCTGTAAATACCATTGCCATTTTGTGATCATCACAATACGCAATAGAATCTTTGTCTTTAATGGATCCGCCGGGTTGCACTACTGAATGAATGCCGGCTTCATCAGCAATTTGCACACAATCCGGGAACGGGAAGAACGCATCGGAAGCCATCACCGCACCGTTCAAATCGAAATTGAATGCACGTGCTTTTGCAATCGCTTGCTTTAATGCATCTACGCGTGAAGTTTGACCTGTGCCACTTGCCAACAACATATTATTCTTCGCAAGAACAATAGTATTTGACTTCGTATGCTTCACCAGCTTATTCGCAAAAACCAAATCACGATACTCTGTTTCGGAAGGAACTTCGCGAGTAACAGGTGTCATATCATTTTTCGATTCGCTCTTCAAATCTTTATCCTGCAATACCACCCCGTTCAATAAGGTGCGGAATTGTTGTTTAGGCAAACTAACTTCTTTACGGCGCAGGATAATGCGATTTACTTTCGACTTCAAAATTTCCATCGCATCTGCAGTATAAGCAGGTGCAATGATCACTTCAAAAAATATCTTGTTGATTTCAGTTGCGGCTGCTGCATCTACATCTCGGTTCGTGATAAGAATTCCACCGAAAGCAGAAACCGGATCGCCTGCTAATGCATCGTTCCATGCTTCCAATACCGTTGAACGAGATGCTACACCACAAGCATTGTTGTGTTTTAAAATCGCAAATGTGCAATCACTGAAATCATCAATGAGTTGCACTGCAGCATCAATATCAAGCAGGTTATTGTATGAAAGTTCTTTACCGTTCAGTCGATCGAACATAGCGTCCAAATCACCGAAGAACATACCGCGCTGATGCGGATTCTCTCCGTACCGCAACACGTGCCCATTATTTTCCGCATGACGGAAGAGCGGCTCCTGCTGTGCTGTATTGAACCAATTAAAAATTGCAGTGTCATACTGCGACGAAACAGAAAACGCTCGTGTTGCAAATGCTTTACGATCGGCAAGCGACGTTTGTCCGTTTGTCTCTTCCAGCAAATTCAACAATGCAGGATATTCACTTCGCGATGAAATGATCAATACATCTTTGAAATTTT
Organism: Bacteroidota bacterium; assembly: GCA_021299855.1. Taxonomy (GTDB): domain Bacteria; phylum Bacteroidota; class Bacteroidia; order Palsa-965; family Palsa-965. The sequence continues at coordinate 14,950 of JAJTEY010000013.1, forward strand.
TAGCACCCGCGCGAATCAACGAAATTCCTCCGATGTCAATTTTCTCAATGATATCTTGTTCTCCCGCTCCGGACGCAACAGTTGCTTCAAACGGATACAAGTCAACAATCACTAAATCAATTTCAGGGATTTCGAATTCTTCCAACTGCGCGATATCCGAATCCAATTCACGACGACTTAATATTCCGCCAAAAATTTTCGGGTGCAACGTTTTCACGCGACCACCCAAAATGGAAGGATAAGAAGTAAGATCTTCTACCGGAGTAACCGGAATTCCTAATTGTTCAATAAATGTTTGCGTGCCGCCTGTACTGAACAAACCTACACCCAAATTATGAAGCTGTTTAATAATTGGTTCTAAATGATCTTTGTGATACACTGAAACCAATGCATTTTTTATCTTTTTCAATTCACTCATAATTTACCCGGAAAAACGTTGTGAAGGTAAGAAGTTTAAAAGCGCCGAAAACCCGCCAAACCCTTGTTTTTTCTCATTGTTGATAAGATCGATTTTCTGTTCATAACTGCGAATGTGGGTAATCGGGAATTGAAATTCCGATTCAAAAAAACAGGTGTCGGGACTGCCTGAAAAAGTGCAAGAAAAATGAAGCTAACTGCACCCGTCTGTAGTACCTTTGATGTAATGATCTTTCTGACGCTTTTACGAGAAAGTATTTCGTTCGCTTTTCATGCACTTCGCGTGAATCGCTTACGTACACTGCTTTCCCTGCTGGGGATTACCATTGGCATCTTCGCGATTATTGCGGTATTCACGGCTGTGGATTCTATGGAATACAAAGTGCGCTCGAGTGTGCAGTCGTTAGGAGAGAATGTGATTTATATTGAAAAATGGCCGTGGGCGCCGGAGGACGGTGTGGAATATGAGTGGTGGGAATACATGAATCGCCCGGTAGCAAAGGTTTCAGAGGCCGAAGAACTTGCCAAACGATTAACGCTGAGTGAGGCTGTAGTGTTTACAGCACGACTCCGTAAAACCGTCAATTACAAAACTTCCTTCGTAGAAAACGCCCAGGTTCAGGCGGCCATGTATCCGTACGACCGCGTAAAAACCTTTAATATCAGTACCGGCCGCTACTTTACGGAGCAGGAAACGGAAGCCGGTAAAGCAGTGTGTATCATCGGCGATAACATTCGCAACGCTCTCTTTAACCTGGAAGACCCGCTGGGTAAGGACATCAAAGTGTTCGGTCTGAAAGTGACCGTGGTAGGCGTTTTCGACCCGGAAGGTGAAAGTCTGCTGGGCAACAGCATGGACAGTCAGATTCTGATGCCACTGGAGTTTATTCGCAATATTGCGGATGTACGTAAAGAAGAACTATCGCCCAATATCATGGTGAAAGCCTTGCCGGGCGTGGCTGTGGCCGATTTGAAAGATGAAGTGAAAGGTATTATGCGGAGTATTCGTCGTCTGAAACCCACGGAAGACGAGAACTTCACGCTAAATGAAGTGAGCATTCTATCCTCCGGTTTAGAGCAAATGTTCGGCATTATCGGCACTGCGGGCTGGATTATCGGAGCGTTCTCTATTCTTGTGGGAGGATTCGGCATCGCGAATATCATGTTCGTTTCGGTGCGTGAGCGAACCGGACAGATCGGTATTCAGAAAGCTTTGGGCGCAAAAAACTGGTTTATTCTTACCCAGTTTTTGACAGAATCAATTGTACTGTGCATTATTGGCGGTGTATTGGGATTAGTGCTAGTCTGGGGAGGCACTGCCATTGCGAGTTCTGCCCTGGATTTCGACTTTACACTTAAAGCGTCCAATATCGTTCTCGGATTAACGATTTCCGTTTTGATTGGTATTATTTCCGGTTTCATTCCTTCCTATTCCGCGTCACAACTGGATCCGGTGGAAGCAATTCGCAGTTCATCCTAATATGGCTTATACGACATATAAACGTCCGGGAATACTAACCGCGCTTTGTATCATCGGATACATTGTGGTGATGGGCTCATTGCCATCCATCTTCTCGCCTGACGTGCGCCGATTAGGAATTTGGTTTCCATCGGTATTAGGATTACTAATCGCGCTTAGGTTTATTGCCTTTGTCGGCATTTGGCACATGAAAAAGTGGGGCGTAGAACTTTTGTTGTACGCGTTTCTCGGTGGACTAATCATCACCGAATTGGCGGGAATTACTTCGTACTACGTTGGCGTTCCTGCTCAAATTATCGCGTTGGGCGTGGCTTTCATCTATTACCGAAAGATGGATCGCAACCTGTAATCCGATTATCCGATATGTTGCAATCGTGCTATCGCATCCTGCACAGAACGCACCGGCTCGAACGACAAGGTCAATTTGTTGTTAGTCTCTTTCATCTTCGCGTCGTAATTGGATTGCACATAGCGCAACACTTTAGTGAACGCTTCCGACTGGTAATACGGAGAATTTTGATTGGCCACGAAATAGCAGATCATCTTCCCATTTTTCAATATGATGCGCTCCATGCCCAGTTCCATCCCCAGCCAACGCAGACGCACAGTCTCAATCAACTCCAACACCTGCGCAGGAATAGGCCCGAAACGATCGCGGAGCATGTCTTCAAAACGCATCAAGTCATCGTCTGTTTCGCTATCGTCCAATTGACGATACAGCGATAAACGTTCGGTGATATTATTGACGTAAGCATCCGGAATCAGAATTTCCAGATCTGTATCCACTTGTGTATCGCGCACGTAAACACCAATATGTTTGGCATGCACATCAGCGCGAGCTTCTTTCTGTTCGGCTTCCTCTTCTTTAAACAGATCTTTGAATTCGGTTTCTTTTAATTCCTGAATGGCCTCATCCAATATCTTTTGATACATATCAAAACCGAGATCAGAAATAAACCCGCTTTGTTCTGCACCCAGCAAATTACCGGCTCCGCGAATATCCAGGTCGCGTAATGAAATATGGAAACCACTTCCGAGATCCGAGAAATCTTCTATGGCCTTCAAACGACGCTGTGCTTCAGAAGTAAGCATAAATGCAGGCGGAGCTATTAAATAACAAAATGCTTTCTTATTACTTCTTCCAACACGCCCGCGCATTTGGTGTAAATCGCTCAACCCAAACATGTGCGCATCGTTGATGATGATGGTATTCGCATTACTGATGTCCAAACCGGATTCAATAATAGTTGTTGCCACGAGAACATCATACTGACCTTCGATAAAGTCAACCATTATTTGTTCCAACTTACCGCCGTCCATTTGTCCATGCCCAACGGCAACGCGCATATCAGGACATAAACGCTGTATCATTCCCGCGATTTCCAAAATATTCTGCACGCGATTATGAATTACAAACACTTGTCCGCCGCGCTGTACTTCGAACATGATCGCATCACGAAACAGCTCTTCACTGAATGTGTGCAACTCTGTTTGCACAGGAAAACGATTCGGAGGCGGCGTATTAATTACGCTTAAATCACGCGCACTCATTAAGGAAAACTGCAAGGTTCGTGGAATAGGCGTTGCTGTTAAGGTCAACGTATCCACATTCACTTTCATGGTTTTCAATTTGTCCTTTACCGCAACACCAAACTTTTGTTCTTCATCGATGATAAGCAATCCGAGATCTTTAAACTTGACTTCCTTCCCCGTAATGGCATGCGTGCCGATCAGAATATCAATTTTACCCTCTTCAACTTTTTTAAGAATCTCCTTTTTCTCCTTGGCAGTGCGAAAACGATTGATGAATTCAATATTCGCCGGAAAATTCTTAAGTCGTTCCGAAAACGTTTTATAATGTTGCAGCGCAAGAATAGTGGTAGGAACCAAAACCGCAACTTGTTTACTATTGCAAACCGTTTTGAACGCCGCACGAATTGCGACTTCCGTCTTACCGAAACCAACGTCACCGCACACTAAACGATCCATCACCCGCTCGCGCTCCATGTCCTTTTTCACATCCATAGTTGCCTTGTACTGATCCGGTGTATCTTCATAAATGAACGAAGCCTCCAATTCAGTTTGCAAATAGTTATCGGGTAGAAACGCGAATCCCATTTTTGCTTTGCGTTCCGCGTATAGCCTGATCAAATCAAACGCCAGCTCCCGAACACGAATGCGCGTTTTCTGCTTTAAATTTTGCCAAGCATTGGAGCCCAACTTGTCAATACGCGGGGCTTCACCTTCTTTACCCGAAAATTTAGCAATGCGGTGTAAAGAATGAATGCTCACAAACAAAACGTCGTTGTCACGGTACACTATTTTAATTGCTTCCTGTTGCTTACCGTTAACATCAATCTTTTGAAGCCCGGCAAACTTGCCTACACCATGATCAATGTGAACGACATAATCTCCCGGATTTAAGCCGCGCAATTCTTTCAGTGACAGCGCTTCCTTCTTGCGCTGGAATCCATCCCGCAAACGGAAACGATGATATCGTTCAAAAATCTGGTGATCCGTGTAACATGCCAGTTTCAAATCGTGATCAACAAATCCTTCATGAAAAGAGATGGACAAGGTCGTGTACTCCAATTTGCGACCGATATCTTCAAAAATGGCATGAAGTCGTTCGGATTGTTTCGGATTATCGGTAAAGATGATATTGCCGAAACCGTTGCTCTGATTAGAAGCAATATCCTGTGTCAGCAAATCGAAATTTTTATTGAACGATGGTTGAGGCGAAACACTGAAAGCAATAGTCTTACCACCGTTCAATCCGTGTCGCTGACCAAATTCGATGATGTGAAATGATTTGATGCTCTCACTAAAAACCGCCCCATTCAGAAATAATTGTTCCGGTGCAAGTCGACGCACAGCAGCATCCGCGAAGTCTTCATTATAGATGCGCTCCGCTGTTTCAAAATCTTTATCTAATTGAGCAATCGTCAATTCAACATCATACGACCAAATAACGGGACGTGCGTGAGGTCCTTCCACGCCTGTGATGTAGGACAAAAATGTTTCCCGACTTTCTTGTAAGATTTTGCCCTGCACGTTGGGAATGATAGTGAGGAAATCCAGGTTCTTTAAAGAAAGTTGTGTAAGTGCATCAAACGTACGTATAGAATCTACATCGTCACCGAAAAATTCAATTCGAAACGGATGTTCATTCGCGAATGAGAACACATCGATAATTCCACCGCGAACTGCATATTGCCCTGCTTCATAAACATAGTCAACACGTTCAAAACCGAATTCATATAACAGATCAGTGATGAAGGCTATAGAAACTTTATCGCCACGTTTTAATGTTAACGTGTTTTTTTCGAGTTGTGATTTTGTAACAACAAATTCCGACAGTGCGGCAGGATAAGTTACAATAGCATCACATACATCACGTCGAATTTTATCCAACACCTCAGCACGTAACAATACATTGGCATTGTCGGTTTCTTCCACCTGATAAGGTTTGCGGTATGATGCCGGAAAAAATAAAACCGTTTTTTTTCGTGCCGCACCTGCTGCTTCCTGCAACAAGTTTTCCAAATCGTTTAGGAAATACGCTGCAGCTTCTTTATCCGGAAGAACAAAAAGATGTGTTTGATGGGTTGCATGAACTGCAGCGGCACCAATGAATGCTGCATGTGAACCCGTGCTTCCGCGCAAATGGATGAGTTCGGGTAAGGCGCTGCCAAGCGAATTTTTGATTTCGTGAATTCGCGCATCGTTTTCATACCACTCCAAAATCGCCCTCAGCGTCATGCGGTGCAAAGGTAAGCGTGTTTCGCTGTTGTTCCGTGAAAACGTGTAATTTTAAGAATGTGCTACAATCTCGCTGCCAATAAACATAAAAAAGTACTGGAAGCCGCATTTGATGCGACCTTCGAGGCCCCTGAAGCACCATTGTACTATTCCGTAACAGGATTCGTTCAGCCTGCATTACCCGTAATTTTAAATACAGCACCGCATAGCATTAAGCTGTTTCGCTGGGGATTGATTCCCTCGTGGATAAAGTCCGAAGAAGAAGCCGTGGAGTTCCGCACACATACACTGAACGCGAGAAGTGAAACCATTTTTAGCAAACCCGCATTTCGGGGAAGTGCCGGAACAAAAAAATGTTGCGTGTTGGTCAATGGTTTTTACGAATGGCAGACGAACGGAAAAATGAAACAACCCTACTTTATTCAGCTACACGATGAAGCGCCTTTTGCTATGGGCGGTTTGTGGAATGAATGGGTGAATCCCGCAACAGGCGAGATCATTCCAACCTTCAGCATTATTACCGTCCCTGCAAATCCGATGATGGCAGCCATCCACAATGTCAAGATGCGTATGCCGCTCATTATTCCTTACGGTAAAGAGCGAAACTGGTTAGCCGCTTCGGAGGAATCAGAAACACTGCCGTTCCTGCAACCGTTCCCGGAAAATCTGATGAAAGCACACAAAGTGAGTAAACTGGTGAACGGACGATCAGGCAATCCAAATGTGCCGGAAGTTCAGCAACCTTTGCAGGAAGAAATTCAAGGCGCTCTATTTTAACCCAACTTATCCATTAAAAATGTATAAGTTGCCCATGGGCCGATGGAAACAACATTTCATCGGGGTTAACCGAGATGCTATCCCGCAATCCTCTCGCACTAAGGACTAGCGCATAAAATTTCTATTCCGTAATCTCGGTTGAAACTAATCTGTAAATTAGTACAATGAGTCGTTTTGTTGCAGCATTTTTAGTATTCATCCTGACCACTTTCTTTTCCTGCACACAAGAGGAAAAAGTTCCGCCGCGTTCTGAATTTAAAACAACAGGCAACTTCATTTATACCGACACCATTGTTGCACCGGGAACTGTACTGCGTGTAGGACTGATAGGCATGCGCACTGATTACGACCTTCGCGCTTTGTACTCGGAAGTAGCGTATGATGGCGCAAATGTTTCCAATTTAGTTGAACGGTCGTACGCTGCAGAAAGCGAACTTGAGCGTTGCGAACGGGACTTCACCATCACAACGCGCAGCACCGTAGGCACCGAACGTTGGGTGTTTGTGGTTAACGATCGCGAAGGACTTGTCATCAAACGCGAAATCAGAATTACAACGTTATAATATTCGCGTTAATCGAAGAACGCGTGCACACCAATCGTGAATGAAGGATTGAAATAAATATCCTGACGCGTGTAATCGATGGCATGCAAACGTAAATCGAATGCCGCATTTTGATTGAAGAACCAAGCCAATCCTGCTCCTCCGTATCCGCGGAAACCATTGCCATTCGAATTATTACGCACACTTCCGATCTTGGACGTTGCCGCATAATATTCGTAACCACCGTTAAGAAAAGCATAAGGTCGCCATTTCACTTCCGTATCGCGGAAGTAATATCGTGCGCCCAGCGTTGCAAAAACATCTGTGCTTCCGAACGACGTGCTATCTGTAGGTTTTGACGAATTAAAACCAAAACCGAAATCGGTACCCAATGCAAAGTTGTCCGCTACAAACCAATACAGTTCCGGCGACAAGCTAAAATTAAAAGCAGGATTTTCGAATGACATTCCCAGTCTTCCGGAGCCACCCACAGAGCGCCATCCTTTTTCGGTTTGAGCAAATGTTGCAGTAGTTGCAATAAAAAACGCAACAAATAAGATTGACTTTTTCATACGCATCAGGTTTTGGTTGCCCCAATATAAGTGCAATACCTCCAAAATCCTAACCGCGCATTACAATGGAATGTTACCGTGCTTTTTGCGAGGCAATACATCTGCTTTGTTTTCTAACATAGCAAAAGCAGCAATTAACTTTTTACGAGTTTGCTCCGGCAAGATCACTTCATCCACATATCCGCGAGCTGCAGCCTGGTAAGGATTTGCAAACTTCTCGGTGTATTCCATTTCCTTCTCCTTCCACTTTGCATTGCGATCTTCCGCTGCAGCAATTTCATTTTTGAAAATAATTTCCGCAGCACCTTTTGCACCCATCACAGCAATTTCTGCAGTTGGCCATGCAAAATTCATATCAGCACCAATGTGTTTGGAGTTCATTACATCATACGCACCACCATATGCCTTGCGTGTAATAACAGTAATACGCGGGACGGTTGCTTCACAAAATGCATACAACAACTTAGCGCCATTGGTGATAATCGCATTCCATTCCTGATCCGTACCGGGTAAGAATCCGGGAACATCTTCAAACACCAACAACGGAATATTAAACGAATCACAGAAACGCACAAAACGTGCTGCTTTGGTTGAAGCGTGAATATCCAACACACCTGCTAACACCGCAGGCTGATTGGCTACAATACCAACACTACGCCCAGCAAGACGAGCGAAACCAACAACAATGTTATCTGCGAAATTTTTATGAACCTCCATAAAGGAGTTCTCGTCAATCACATGCTCGATTACTTCGCGAATATCGTACGGCTGATTCGGATTTTCAGGAATGATGGTATTCAAAGAAGGGCGCAATTCGTCTGTTGACTCATACGGCATTACAGGCGCATCCTCCTCGCAATTCTGTGGCATATAACTTACCAGTGCGCGAATATTTTGCAAACATTCAATTTCATTGGCTGCAGTAAAATGTGTTACTCCCGATTTCGTTGCGTGCGTCATGGCACCACCCAATTCTTCGGAAGTTACCTCTTCGTGCGTTACTGTTTTTACAACGTTCGGACCGGTCACAAACATGTAACTGGTGTTTTCCACCATCATGATGAAATCCGTAATGGCAGGTGAATACACAGCACCACCCGCGCATGGTCCCATGATGGCAGATATTTGCGGAATAACTCCGGACGCCAACGTGTTGCGATAAAAAATATCGGCGTAGCCTCCTAAGGAAACAACGCCTTCCTGAATACGCGCACCACCCGAATCATTCAACCCGATTATAGGCGCTCCGTTTTTCATGGCGAGATCCATGATCTTAACAATCTTTTCGGCGTGTGTTTCCGAAAGCGACCCTCCAAAAACGGTGAAATCTTGCGAGAACACGTATACTAATCTTCCGTTGATGCGCCCATATCCGGTAACTACACCATCGCCCAAATACACTTCTTTATCCAAACCGAAATCAGTGGCGCGATGTGTAACCAGCATACCGATTTCCTCGAAAGTTCCTTCGTCCAGTAAAAAATGCAATCGCTCGCGAGCAGTTAGTTTGCCCTTTTTGTGTTGCGCCTCAATACGTTTATCGCCACCACCTTTCATTGCAGCTGCAATCTTATCCTGAAGAACTTTAACCTTATCGCTCATAACTATCGCTATTAAATTGAGGTACGAAGATAACCCAGAACGGTAAAACCAAGTGAAGCAGGAATAAAATTCTCACATCCCGGAATTACCTTATAAAACAACAAAGGCCGTCCGAAGACAGCCTCTGCATAATACTCAACTCAAGATTACAAATTCAAACTAATTCCTGCAGTGAACGGATACACCACCGGGCCTTTTCCTGACTCAAACAGTGTCGATAAAGAGTACGTTCCGAACATTGTAAACTTCCCGTATCCGACACGCGCAATCAGATCATATTTAAAAGGATTCACGTTAAAGTCATCTTTTACCTTGCGCTTGTAAGTTTCACCTTCAAACTCATATTTCTGCTTCACTTTGTTTTTGAAAATATTATATCCAAACTGGCCGCCTACTGCAATGTGAAAGGAACGATCCGCATTGTTGTTGTTCGTGTTAAACTCCAGGAACAACGGCACATTCAGATAAGCTACATTCAAACGATTGCGTGAGAGATTGTAGGTTGAATCGAACGTTGCTACTGCATAAGGAACATTAGGCGTTAACGTGTATGCATTTCGGAAGTTGTAGTGATACCATGTAGCACCGATCCCTGTTCCCAAGTTCACATAGTTCTTCACGATATGAATGTTCTTCTGCCACATATTCCACCCGAACACATAGGACTTCGCGTAGTTTAATTCGAGGTAATCGAATCCGTTTGGTAAGTCGACTTTGTTTTGAGCAGATAACAACCCGTTCACACCAAAGTCCAATCCCGCCCAGAACTCAAAGTCATCATCGTTTGATTTCTTTTCACGCGGGGAACGATCATCATCTTTGTCATCACCAACTATAGTTACTGTTTTATCGCCTATACGCACGCTAGTCGTATCGGATGAACTCGCTCCGCCTTCTTTGGCAACAATTGTGCTTGCACCTGTAGCGCTGATTGTTTTGTCGGTAGCGGTTCCTACATATTTGATATCAGAGGCTCCGGAAGCAGTGGCTAACAACTTTTTGGCAGCATTTACCTTTACGGAAGCAGCTCCTGAAGTCATCACATCAGCTTCATCAGCTACTAAACCATATCCTTTAAAACCGGATGCACCCGAAGCCAAAAGATGTAACTGTGTTGTTTCTCCAATCAACTTCACGGAAGATGCTCCTGATATGACACCATCAATGCGCTTAGCTTTCAATTGGAGATCATATTGAGAAGCACCGGTTCCACTTAACTTGATAGTATCTACAGTGAGTTGATTAACGCTTTTTACCTTCGCAGCTCCCGAAAGCTGTATTAGGTTCAAATTTTTTACGTTCACTTTCACTTTAAGTGCGCCTGCATCCTGCGGTTTGTTCACACGAATTTCCAAAACGCCGTTACGCACTTCAGTGACTACTTCTTTAAATATTTCGGAATTCCCGGTTAGTTCAACTGAACACGCTTCAGCCTGACTAACTTCTATCCGAGTTTCTCCTGCCGCCATGATTCCGGTAAAGTCGCCCACGTTACGAATTTCGGAACCTTGTCCGTACGCGACTTCCCCGGCAATGAGGCTAAATCCTCTATACGCCTGATTTACAGCACACTAAAATAGTGTAGAAAAGAAGAATTAATGATAAAAATCCTCCAAAAAGCTTTCTAATTGGTCAACAGAGCCGAAGTATACAATTTCACCGGATGGGCGAACGGCAATTACAGTAGGAAAACCCTCTATCCCGATTTGCTGTGCGTATATGGGATCACGCATAATTTGCAAGGTAAACGTTGTATCAAAGGTTCTTATTCTTTCCACGATTTCAACATCATCTTCGTTGAGATAAGGAACATTGACGAGAGAAAAAGAAACGGGATACTTGGAGTTCCAACGATCCCGTATGGAAGCGAATAGCGGCAGTTTTTTGAAGCAAACGCCACACCGCGTATTCCAGAAATCCAACACCAATAAATCTGACTTCGCCAAATTTGGCATGTTAGTTTTGGGAGATAACGGTTCTAATCTTTCCAAATCCAGTGTATCCTTATGTTCAGCTCCGTCTCGACCAAAAGTCTGGTATTCTATATACGAAGGATAACTAAAATAAACAGCAGCTAAAACGGTAACATACAAGGAGACAACTGTAATCTTCATTACCCTCTTCATGCCCGCAAATCCGACTCCCACAATTGCGCTTAAAACATGCGTGCACAGATCCGGGAAACTAAGTATCGTCTCCGTGGTATCAAATATAACTAATGGCATTACTAGTAAAATCAACCCCAATGGAATTCCCCACACAATTCCCGCCGTTCCGCTTTTCTTTCTTATAAACGAAGCGGTATAATAGCTTAAGACGACAATTATAATTGAACCAAGTAATGCACTCCACTGAAAACCTAAAAACCCACGAACTGCTGAGGCACTTATCTCGATAAACACCCCACCAATTACTGCAAGAAGAAAATAAATCAACGGCCTTCTTTTCATTATCATCTTAAAAAACATGCTCAGCATAAAGTTAATAAACGTACGGATAGTGATAATATTATTCTCCCGCCCCATTTACAACCTTTACATGAAACAATTTCCTTTGCACTTATATGTCCACAAAGTACCACACCCACGGACCGTCGGAGAGCAAACATCAACCATACAAGTAAACTGATAAGGACACCAATCTGATTGTAAACTACAGTCACAATCGTCTGTATTTGGCGGTAATACAGGGCCAGAAGGATCAAAGTCTTCCAAAGACGAAACAATACTAGCGATAGCATTTTGCTCAAACTGTTGTCGTGCTCCCATACTCCAGTTAGGTTCAAACCTATTTTGAAAATCGCCTTGTTTATCCGAATCTTCCACAAATATTTCTGGACTTAACTCATTGTAAATTGATTCGATTGATGATCGCTGACCAGTTGTTATTGAATTTATTGACAGAACTTGATCGAGCTTGTCCTTCCAAATAAGATATTTAGAATTCGCTGAGCTCGCATTAAAAGCATTCCTTTGTTCAATTGGACCCAAAAGGAGCAAAGCTTGCCTTAACTCGGCGCCTGAAAGTTCCTTACTACTTCCAGATGCAATGGGAAGGGAATTCGATTGAACGTTAATGTCCTTTTCACATGAAGTAAAAAAAAGCATTGCAATTACTGTAAAGATCCCAGAAATTTTTTTTAATCGATTTTTCATGGCGTTTTTTTTCAAAACTATTCCATGAAAGCACGCCAATGTAATTTCAAGTACTTATGATCGGATAATCTGATTACCCCGAGTACTTACTCATAAAATCTCCTGCCATTTCCACCATATCGGCGCTACCGGCGAAGAAAGGAGTGCGTTGATGCAGGGTTTTAATTTCCTGTTCCAAAATTCGGTGACGCCCATCAGTAGCTTTACCGCCGGCCTGCTCGATAATCAACGCTATCGGATTGCATTCATACAATAAACGCAACTTGCCTTTTGGAGAGGACGCTGTAGTAGGATAAATATAAATGCCGCCGTTAATCAAATTGCGATGAATATCCGCTACTGCAGAGCCGATGTAACGGGAAGAATAGGGACGTTTCGTGGCTTTATCTTCTTCCTGGCAGTATTTGATGTATTTCTTTACACCGTCCGGAAAATGAACATAGTTACCTTCATTGATGGAATAAATTTTCCCCGATTTCGCAGTCTGCATGTTCGGATGCGACAAACAGAATTCACCAATGGACGGATCTAAAGTAAATCCGTTCACACCTTTACCTGTAGTATACACCAACATGGTGGATGAACCGTAGATGATATAACCTGCAGCTACTTGCTCTGTACCGCGTTGCATAAAGTCTTGAACAGTTCCCGGACCACTTAAACTAACGCGACGATAAATTGAAAATATGGTTCCAACAGAAACGTTCACATCAATATTGGATGAACCATCCAACGGATCCATGGCCACTACATATTTCGCATTCTTGGACTGAGGCGTATCAATCGGAATAATGTCTTCATTTTCTTCCGATGCAATAGCGCAACATTCGCCACCGACGCTGAGTGCTGCGATGAATTGTTCATTCGCAAACACATCGAGTTTTTTCACACTCTCACCCTGAACGTTCGTTTCACCCGCATCACCCAAAATATCTGCCAAGCCGGCTTTATTTACTTCGCGATGTACAATTTTCGCGGCAATGCCGATATCCCGCAATAAACGCGACAATTCGCCCTTGGCATAAGGAAAATCGGTTTGCTTTTCGATAATAAACTGTCCGAGTGTTTTGACTTTGCTCATAAGAAATGGTCTTGGCTTGCAAAGATGTAAAAAAGGAATCGTTTTACGCGGATTTTGCCCAATACCGCAGTAGCTTTGTTTATGCGGCATCCAATTCTGATGTTCTTGTTAACTGCACTTGCGTTACCCGAAATAACGGCGCAAAACGGAACTGCGGTTGTTGCTATGCCCACTTTCTTTTCCCTCAATTCATTGCGCACCAAAAACGATATTGCGGTGGACAGCGCCGGAAACGTGTGGATTGCCTTTCGGGACAATGGCGTGTTTAAATGGAATCAAAACGCCTGGGAATACTTAAACACCAACGATGGACTTTGTGATAATAATATTCGTTGTGCTTATCCTGACACCAACAACACTATTTGGTTCGGATCAGATACCGGAGGCGTATCGCGCTTTTACAACAACCAATGGCAAACTTTAAACCGTTGGAACTCTCCGTTACCGTCCGGACGCGTTTATGATATTTACCGACAAGGCGACACGTTGTGGATGGGCACAGATCGCGGAATTGCCGCATATACTTCATCCGGCTGGACGATCTACAACCGCAACAACTCCAACCTGCCAAGTGATACCATCTACAGCATTACGAAATCGGTGTGGAATGAAATTGTTCTTGGCACACCCAAAGGAATCGTACATTTTTTCGGCAACAACTTTTACAACTTCTGGATACCACCGACAACGTTGCCTGCCGTTACACAAGTTTACACGCATCACGATAGAACACTTTGGTGCATTGCCGACAAACAACTTTTCCGTGTGGGTAATACCGGGTTGCAAAATTATTCAGTCAACTTCGAACTGCCAGGAGTTAATTGGACCGGCGTATCGTGCGTTGGACGCGGTCCGCGTGGTGGTCTGGCCTTCTCTGGAGTAGATGGTCAGCTTAATGAAATAATCGGACAGCGAATTTTCACCTATTATCCTGTGGGAATTAACAGCAATCCTCAAGCCTCACGCGTGCAGTTTGCCACCGATCCAAACGGCCAACAGTTTTGGCATATCGAGAGCTTTGTAAACTCCAATTCTTCTCCATTCATCGATTTGAAACGCTTCGACCCTTTTTCCTATTGCGGAATAGGACTTGGCGTGACAGGGGACAACTATAAATTCATTGACGGTAACAACCTGAAAGCTGCCGTGCATGTACGTGGTGATCTGCATTGGGACTTGACTGCACAATCGGAGTTTTTTGCGCCGAAGAATACCAATAAAGCAATCATTTTTGCTTCCGGCGTTTGGGCCGGCGGGTTGGATGATCAGGGCGAACTGCATCAGGCTGCTGCTACCTATCGCCAAACGGGATACGATTATTACCCGGGACCGGGAGCACCGGGACTCGATTCACTTCAAGCACATTCGTTTGATCGCATCTGGAACATTACCGCACAAGACATTGCAACATTTCAATATCAATGGAGTATTGGCGCAGTGCAAAATCAAACGTGGATTCCTCCTGCAGATATAGTGGACTGGCCGGCTAACGGCAATTACAACCTCACGTATCATTTAGCGCCATTTGCAGATATCAACGGGAATGGCATTTACGATCCTTTAATCGGTGGAGATTATCCTTTAATTAAAGGAGATGAAGCGGTTTATTTTGTCTTTAACGATCGTGTAGGTCCACATACTTTTACGCATACACCGCCGCTTGGTCTTCAAATCAGTGCGATGATTTACGGATATCATTGCACCACGCCATTGGGAAATGTTGCGGAGAACACATTGTTTTACGAATACACGTATATCAATCGTTCTGACAGTGCTTATCATGACACGTACTTTACATTTTGGCACGACATGGATTTGGGCAACTGGCAAGACGATTACGTCGGTTGCATCCCGGAACAAAATGCCTTCATCATATACAATGGAGATAGCTTAGACGAGCCGAATACAACAGTTTCCACCGGCACATACGGCGCCACCATTCCGGTTGTTTCGGTAGCTGTGGTCGATGGACCGGTAGCGCCGGCAAACGATGGCAACGACAACAATAACAACGGCACAACAGATGAACCCGGAGAGCAATGCCTGATGAATTATTTCGTTTCGTATAATACCGGTGCTCCAAGTTTGCCCAATGGAGGCATGACGAACAATACCGATTATTACAATTATTCGCGCGGTGTTTGGAAAGATAGCAGTTCGGTAACCTTCGGAGGTAACGGATATGGTAACCTTGTTCCAACGCGGTTTATGTTTCCTGATTTACCAACGGTTCCGAACGGATGGCATGAAGCTTCAGCTAATCAGACTCCAGGAGATCGGGCTGCATTGTTGTCTTCCGGTCCATTCAATTTTCAACCCGGCGACAGTTTGCAATTTACATACGCCATTACTTTTCATGTGGACTCCATTAACCCGTGGAACAGCGCGGGGTATTACCAAACCGTTACGGACAATCTCTCCACATTACACGCGTTGTTAGCATCATCTAATACTCCTTGTTTTCCGTTGAGTATTGAAGATCAAGCACCATCCGATATATCTGCTTTTACTGTGTATCCCAATCCGGCTGATGAATCAGCGACAGTAATGTTGCATGATGCAGACGGTAACGCGACAGTGCGCATCTATTCAAGCACAGGAATGCTCATCAGCGAGTTCATCGCAAGAGGATCCGTTCAACTATCTACAACAGAACTGCAACAAGGTATTTACTTCATTCAAGTAATTACAGCAACCAACACCGGAACACAACCGTTAATAATTCAAAGATGATCATTCGAAAAGCCATTGCTACAGACATTCCTGCCATTCACTCACTGATACGCGAACTCGCGGAATACGAGCAAGCTCCTGAAGAAGTAATCGTTACGGAAAATGATATGCTCAATTACGGTTTTGGGAGCAATCCTTTGTTTACTTGTTATGTAGCCGAAGATCAAAACCAAATCATCGGAATGGCTTTGTATTACAGAAAGTATTCGACATGGAAAGGTCCGTGTGTGTTTCTTGAAGACATCATCGTCACACAAAGCAGACGAAAAGAAGGAATCGGCAAATTATTGTTTGATCAGGTGCTGAACGATTGCCGAAAAATGAACTGTAAACGCATGGAGTGGCAGGTGCTCGATTGGAATACGCCCGCCATTAAATTCTATGAACAATACGAACCTGAAGTTTTAAAAGAATGGCTCAACTACAGATTGTCATTCCACTAACTTTGCACCATGAAAGTATTTAAGTTCGGTGGAGCTTCAGTAAAAGATGCCGGAGCAGTTCGTAATGTAGCTGCAATTCTTAGTCAGTACCAACATGAAGCACTTGTTGTGGTCATCTCCGCAATGGGAAAGACTACCAACGCTTTGGAGCGTCTTACGGATGCGTTTTATTTCAAAAAGGAAGATACGGCAACGATACTTGAAGAAATCCGCGTCTATCACCTTCAAATACTTCATGAACTTTTCCCGGATAACACGCATTCCATCTACGATGACATTCACAATTGTTTCGTGGAATTGGAATGGGCGCTGGAAGACGAACCCACTCACGAGTACGATTGCGAATACGATCAAATTGTATCGATGGGAGAAATCCTTTCCACAAAAATTGTTGCTGCTTATCTGAACAGTTCGGGAATTTCCTGCAGATGGACAGATGCACGTGATATCATCAAAACCGACAACACGTATCGTGAAGGAAAAATAAATTGGGAACTCACGGAGGAATCCGCACAACGATTGCACCAATGCAATAACACGATTGTATTAACGCAGGGTTTTATCGGCGTTACATCCGAAAACTTCACCACTACATTAGGACGGGAAGGTTCTGATTATACAGCCGCCATTTTAGCATGGTGTTTAAATGCGGAAAGCGTTACTATCTGGAAAGATGTTCCCGGAGTTTTGAATGCCGATCCGAAATGGTTTGATGCGACAGTGTTGGTTCCCGAATTAACGTATCAGGATGCCATAGAATTAACGTATTACGGTGCTACGGTAATACATCCCAAAACGATCAAACCGCTGCAGAATAAGAACATTCCGTTGTTCGTGCGCTCCTTCGTTGACCCGAAACAACCGGGAACAAAAATTCACGCTACTCCACAAGCATTGCCAATTCCATGTTTTATTTTTAAAGTTAATCAGGTATTGTTGTCTATTTCACCGCGTGACTTCTCGTTTATCGTGGAAGAAAACCTCGGCAACATTTTTGCGCTCTTTTCGAAACATCGTGTTAAAATCAATACCATGCAGAATTCTGCCATCAGTTTCTCCGTGTGCATGGATAACGATGATCGTAAACTCCCGCAGTTGATCGATGAATTGAAACGTTCGTACCGTGTACTTTACAATGACAAACTGGAACTGGTAACTATCCGCTATTACGATCAGGCAACCATTGATCGAGTATGTATTGGAAAGCAAATTTTACTGGAAACCCGCAGTCGCTATACGGTGCAGATGGTAATGAAGGACAGGTGATTAACTTTTACGATCTTCGTTAAGCTCAACTAAATAAACCCCTGAGAAATTATACCACGTTCCTGCAACTGTTAGAACTGCCGAAGTTTCATTAAACCCGGATAACGGAACCATCAAGTTTAGCGGAATTTCTATTCCTGAAGATTCCGAAGCGTTCTTTCGTCCGGTATACGATTGGTTGGCTGCGTATCGCGCCACCAATCCTACGAACAAAGTTGTAGCTACTTTTTCAATGACGTATTTCAATACCGGCTCGGTTCGTCATATCATGCTGATCTGTCAATACCTGATTCAGAATTTCTCCGCTAATCTTGAAATTATTTGGGAATACGAGGAGGAGGAGGAGGATATTTTACACCGCGGAGAAGAAATTTCACGCATCATGAAATTCCCTTTGACCCTTAAAGTCATCGACTAAGGAAGCAAGACGCGCAGCACTTTCTCGGCGATAACTCTTCCAATCTTTTCGTGACTTTCAAATGTCCATCCTGCGATATGCGGACTTAATATCGCACGATCGGAATTAATCAAATATTGAAACGGCTCGGGCAAGGTTTTTCTATCCAACTTTTCAAATGAAACCGATTCGTATTCCAACACATCAAGACAAACACCAATAACTTTCCCGGATTTCATTGCAGCTATAACTGCTGCTGTATCCACGTTTTTCCCTCGCGCCGTATTGATCAAATACACGGGCTTTTGCAACTTAGAAATGAAATCATCATTAATGTAATGGATGGTTTCCGTTGTCAAAGGCAAGTGTAAACTGATAACATCCGCACGCTGTTGGATTTCTTCCAAACTCACTTCCTTTACCAACGCATCACCAAATCCTGATTTGTATTTATCATGCGCCAACACCTCAACACCAAACCCCTTCAGTCGTTGCGCAAATGCACTTCCCATATTACCATAGCCGATAATACCGACAGTTTTTCCGCACAATTCATACCCCCGGTTTTCTTCCCGCTTCCAAATTCCCCGGCGCACTTCACGATCCGCACGCAGCAAATTATTCATCAACGCGAGCAACATCCCTATCGCTTGTTCCGCAACTGCATCACGATTTCCTTCAGGGGCGTGAACACACGCAATGCCTTTCGAAGTGGCATAGCTGACATCGATATTTTCCATGCCGGCACCTGCACGTCCAATCACTTTTAAGTGGGTTGCCGCATCTAAAAATCGAGCATCCAACTTAAAGCGACTGCGAATAATAACACCTTCATACATCGCGATCTTTTCCAACACTTGTTCGTAGGTTGAAGAATAATCCTCATCACACTGCACACCGGCAGCGCGCAAGGTGGAGATCATAATCGGATGATTACTATCCAAGAATAAGACACGCGGGATCATGCGTTAAACATTTCTGTCAGGAACAACATGGAAATCGAGAAATATATGATCAACCCGGTAACGTCCACTAGCGTTGCCACGAATGGAGCCGAAGATACCGCAGGATCGAGTTTGAATCGTTTTAATATTAATGGGAATAACGAGCCGACAAGACAGCCCCACAAAACCACACCTGTTAGCGTAATGCCTACAGTTAATCCGATCGGTAACCAATACGGACCATAATCTTCAATAAAATTAGACCAGATCATCACGCGTAAAAAACCGAGCACACCTAATATTCCACCTAAAACCAAACCGGATTTCAATTCCTTTTTCAAAATGCTCCACCAGTCGCGAACGGTAATTTCACCTAATGCCAATGCGCGAATAATAAGCGTTGATGCTTGTGAACCACTGTTACCTCCACTGGAAATAATCAACGGCACAAAAATGGCAAGGATAACTGCTTTCGCCAACTGATCTTCAAAAAACGACATCGCAGTTGCAGTGAGCAATTCGCCTAAAAACAACAACACCAACCAACCCACACGTTTTCTGATCATTTGCCAAAAAGGTGTTGCCATGTAAGGTTCTTCCAGCGCTTCTACACCACCCATTTTTTGAACGTCTTCCGTATTTTCTTCACGCAAAACGTCCACCATGTCATCGAACGTCACACGACCCACCAAACGGTTCAAACCATCAACAACAGGAATCACCACGAGATCGTATTTATCCATCAGCATGGCCACTTCTTCCGCAGGTGTGTTGGCCTTAACACTTACGATATTCGGATTAAACACGTCACGCACCTTTGTACGCAAAGGCTTGGTCAACAAATTCTTTAATGAAAGTACGCCCACGAGTCGTTCTTCGTTATCTACAACGTAAATGGTGTAAATGTTCTCCACATCTTCTGCCTGACGACGAATTTCACGCACACACTCCAACACATTACGATCCACGTGTACACGTATCAACTCTTTCGCCATGATACCACCCGCAGTATCCGGATCGTAGTTTAACAAGTCAACGATATCGCTGGCTTGTTCAATATCTTCTACGTGCGAAAGAACTTCATCCTGCTGATCGTCTGTTAATTCGGCTAATACGTCTGCGGCATCATCCGAATCCAGATTGTCGATTAGTTGCTCTGCAATTTCTTTGGGCGACAAACCGTCAAGTACTGCATCGCGTCGATCATCATCCAGCAACACCAGTGTTTCTGCAGCAACTTCTTCTTCAAGAAATTTATACAAGCGCATCGCTTCTTCCACCTCAAAATCCGCCAACAATTCCGCAGCATCAGCGGGATGCAAATCCGCCATTAGCGAACGCATCAACACTTCGTCATTGGCACTGAGTGCAGAACGAAGATCCTGAATGAAGTTATCGGTGAGTTGAAAAGCCATACCTGAAAATCAGGCGCAAAGTTAGCGTTTCCTGAGCATGTTCGTTAGTTCTACGAACTCTTGAACGCCCAATGTTTCGGCACGTAACGTAAAATACTTGTGATCCTGATATTCCGGTAACACCTCGTATGCTTTTAAAGCATTACGCAAGGTTTTACGACGTTGGTTGAATCCGGCTTTAACTACTGCAACAAAAAGCGATTCGTCACAATTCAGTTGTTGCGTTTGATTGCGGGTTAAACGTATCACTCCAGACTTCACTTTGGGTGGCGGAGAAAAAACATGTTCATGCACGGTGAAGAGGTATTCAATGTTGTACCATGCCTGTAACAAAACACTCAGAATGCCATACGTTTTGTTGCCCGGTTTTGATGCAACACGCTCTGCCACCTCTTTCTGAAACATGCCGCAACACTCCAGAATTGCATTACGATGCTCCAGAACTTTAAATAATATCTGAGAAGAAATATTGTAGGGAAAATTCCCGATTACCCCGAATGGTGCGGCAGGAAGTTGCGATTCGTTGAGTCTAAGAAAGTCGCCTTCGATAATACGAGAAGTCAGTTGAGGATAGTGTTCTTTCAAATAAGTCACCGACTCCCGATCAATCTCAACAACACTCACTTCGCAGCTTTCATTTTGCAGAAGATACTTGGTAAGAACGCCCATTCCGGGACCAATTTCAAGGATGCGTTGGTAATTCAATTCAGCAGGACGCAGCGAGCGCGCAATTTTCGCAGCGATATTTTCATCACGCAAAAAATGTTGTCCTAAATGTTTTTTCGCCCTTACGTCCGACATTATCCGATGTGTTGCAACAACGTTCGAAATGCCACGAACTTATCTTTATAACGGGCAGTATGTTGTTCGCGAAGTGCCGGTGCAAATGTTTCCAGATAACGATTCACGTCGTCCATACTGTTGGCTTTATACTGAATGGAATAACTGGTTCCCTGCTGTTCGTCTACCATGATTTTGAAAATGTTTCCGTCCGTGAAACATCCCGTGGCTACAACATCAGGAACATGAACGGTTGTCATCCATTGCAACCAATCGTCGTGAACATCATTATCAATATTAACGGTAACGTTATAAATAATCATAACTAGTCATTTAATTTATCGCCACGTAACACGCGATAGCGTTTTCGTGCATCTACAACATATAAGCTTCCGGGGTATTTCAAAATAATTTCTTCGTAGCACTGCTTGGCTTTTTCCGTATCGCCCAATTTGTATTCGTACAATTCGGCAAGACGAAACCATGCATCGTCAGCAAGAATATCCGTGCTGTGTGTGGCCGTCAACTTTTGTAAATAACCTGCTGCTTCAGCCCATCGCTGCTGTTTGTAGGCAATTCGATAACGCATAAAAAGCACATCATCAGCTAAGGCATGCATTCCGTAATCACGATCAATAGAATCGAGATAATTTTTTGCTTTATCGTATTGGTGCTGAAACAACATCAAATCGGCTTTTGCAAATCGCATCAACGGTTCAGGATTACTGTCCAATGCGAGATTATCGGTGATTACCATGGACAGATACATCGCATCATTAGATATAAGTTTCGACGTAGAACCTTTTAAAACATTTAGCTGCGCCTGAGCCCATTCAAAATCGCCTACATAAAAAGCCACTTTAGCATTTCGGAATTTTGCTTCCTGCCCGATAGCATCATACTTGTACGCTTTCTCTACTTGTGAGTAACGCAACGAAGCTTCCCAAACCTGACCATCCAGAACTAAAACATCACCCAATTCCAGTTTACACAATGCTTGTTCGTTGGCATTCAAACCCGGCAATAGCAATGCTTCCTCCAACAGCATAACTGCTTCCTTGGGTTTATCCATATAAAACGCCTGAAGGTGCGCCAGAGAGCGAATAAGAGAAACGGTGGTATTATTCTTACCCAACTCCGCAAGAGTGGATTGCATTTCTGCTTCCAGTGAAAGCAAATCTTGTGTGGTGTAATTCGTGGTATTCACAATACGCTCATACCGCGTATTCATCTTTTCCATTTTCGCTGTGCGGTAATACACTTTGCTGGGACCTAATCCGATGACATAGTCATACGCATCCGACGCCACATCATACTCCTGATTGCTTCGCGCCATTTCGGCCAGTGGAATAATTTCTTCACCTTCCAATTGTTTCCGCTTATCAATTGCCTTTGCCTGAACCAATGCCCCTGCAAAATTTTTCTCCTGCATGAATAACCACACCAACAACTCCGGCCAGGTGGTATTGTTAGGTTCGCGCTGTGAACGTTTTAATAATTCCGTTTTCAGTAACACGGAAATTTTGTTGTCCGTGTCGCTGTCCATTTTAGCCTGAAGACTATTCTGCACTTGCTGCTTGTACAAAGGCGATTCATCGAGCAAACCCAAATACTCGTTGATCATGGATGTGTAATCTTTTTTGTAGTAGTACACATCCGCCAACTCAGCATGAAACGAATACACTCCTTTCAATTCCTTACGACCTTTCTGCAAAGATGTAATTGCCCAATCTGTTTCGTTAATACCTAAAAATGCATTAGCCAAATCAATTACACGATTAGCAGATGTGTTAGGATTGATCGCGTTAACACCTGCATTAAATTCCTTCTTCGCTTTATCTTCTTGTCCCTGGACACGAAAAACACGTCCCATATCAACGAAGTAAGTCAGATCCGCCTTATACCATGCAGCCTGCTTCTTAACCAGCTTCTCGGCTTTCTTGTAATTCTGAATATTGATTAAACAGTTGAGGTAATATTCGTAATAAATCTGTAACGGATTTTTCTCGTACAGTTTTTCGTAATACACCACTGCTTTATCGAACTCTCCGGCAGCGTAGTATTGGTTGGCTAACTGCTCGTCGGACGATGGAGGATCCGGCTGTGCGGTAATACCGACTGCTATAAAAAGAAATCCAACAATGACCAGCAGTCGTTTTACCATTCCTATTTTTTCAAATTCATTTTCGTGCTTAGCTGATCGACGAACGCGTTTACTTTAGGTGATAACGTATCATACGAAGCACGTGATTCGATAAACAATTTCGGCAAGTTTAATGATCCCTGATACAACGCGTTTACCTGCATCTTCTCAGCTGCCATTGCCCCTTCCAAATTAACACTTTTGTCCAGCGTATTATTTTTTAAATCGTGCTCGAAATCATTCAAGTTTTTCATCACGGAATCTACCAACGCCGCGTTCTGCACCACACCGGATTGAATTAATCGTAACTGCTTGCGCAACTGCTTATATTCCGATAAGTACAAGCCGGTTTTGAAATCCAACGTATCGCCCATTTTATCAATATTAATTTGAATGAACTGCATGTTGTTATGCATTTCATCATGGCGAGTTTTTACTTCATCAATATTCACTACTGCCAAAACACTATCCGTTTGAGCCAATACGTGTTTCAGGCTATCGATAGTTTTCAATTCGGCCTCATGCGCAGGTCCTTTGCAGGATACACCAAGTAATGCGATAATTACTCCTAAACCTAACTGCTTCATCACTTTTCGAATTAATTGATTTTGTCAAATCCTGTGTAAGGAACCAACACTTTAGGAATACGAATTCCGTCCGGCTCCTGATTATTTTCCAGCAATGCTGCAACGATACGCGGCAATGCCAATGCACTTCCATTCAAGGTGTGCGCCAGACGAGGTTTTTCACTGCCTTCACGGTAACGCAATTTCAAGCGATTACTTTGAAATGCTTCGAAGTTGGAAACGGAACTTACTTCCAGCCAACGTTGCTGTGCTGCGGAGAACACTTCCATATCATACGTTTGAGCAGAAGCAAAACTCATATCGCCACCGCACAACAACAACGTACGGAAGGGCAATTCGAGATCCTTCAATAATCCTGCTACGAATTCACGCATTTCTTCCAGCGTCTGATACGACTTATCGGGATGTTGAATCTGTACAATTTCGACTTTATCAAACTGATGCAAACGATTTAATCCGCGAACATCTTTACCGTATGATCCGGCCTCGCGACGGAAACATGGAGTGTAACCACAGTTTTTAATCGGAAGATCTTCGGCCTTTACTATCACATCGCGATAAATATTGGTAATCGGAACTTCAGCTGTTGGAATGAGGTACAAATCGTCCACCGTAACATGATACATCTGCCCTTCTTTATCCGGCAACTGGCCTGTTCCAAATCCGGAATCGGCATTTACCAAAATTGGCGGTTGCACTTCAAGATAACCTGCGGCCGTGGCACGATCAAGGAAGAAGTTAATGAGCGCGCGCTGCAAACGTGCGCCTTTACCTTTATAAACGGGAAAACCGGCACCGGTAAGTTTAACGCCCAATTCAAAATCAATCAAATCATACTTGGCAGCTAAATCCCAATGCGGCTGTGCGCCTTCGTAAAGCGCTGGAATATCACCGTGAGTGAAAACTGTTTTGTTGTCTTCCGGCAAACGGCCTTCAGGTACTACATCTGCAGGCAAATTTGGCACTAATACCAACAACTTTTCGAGTTCTGCTTCCGCTGCATTGAGTCGTTCCTGCAATGCTTTTTCGGTTTCTTTCAGTGCAGTGCTTTTGTTTTTGAGATCTTCTGCTTCCGCCTTTTTTCCCGACTTCATCATTTCACCGATTTGTTTCGCAATGGCGTTGGCATCTGCCTTCAACGAATCCAATTCAGTTTGAGTACTGCGACGATCAGCGTCAGTTTGTACAATCTGATCTATAATTTCTAATCCTTTAAATTTTTTCTTGGCTAAGCGGCGAACAACTTCTTCTTTGTTTTCGCGAATAACTTGAATCTGAAGCATAACTATATCTGAATATAAGGCAAAGTTAACGATAACCCGACAGGTCTAAAACAAAAACACCCACATTGCTGTGGGTGTTTAAAAACTTAGGGCAATACAGATTACGCGTTGAAAGGTTCAATCGACACGTATGATCTGTCATCACGACGCTTCGTGAACTTTACTGTTCCATCAACCAATGCAAACAAAGTATGGTCTTTACCCATTCCTACGTTTGATCCGGGATAGTGCACAGTTCCGCGCTGACGAACAATAATATTACCTGCGATAGCCAACTGACCACCGTAGATCTTAACGCCAAGTCGCTTACTTTCTGATTCGCGGCCGTTCTTTACTTTACCTTCACCTTTTTTGTGTGCCATGGTATTATCTTATTAAAAGGTTAATCTTCCTTTTTCTTACGGGTTGTTTTTTTCGCTGCTGCTTTTTTAGCGGGAGCCGCCTTTTCAGCAGGTGCTTTTTTCTTTGGTGCTTCTTCTACCTCAGCTTCTGCAGTCGCATCAGCGAATACTTTCTTTGAAGGCTTTGCAGCAGAACGTGCTTTCAATTCCAAAATAGAAGCAGCCTCAATCTTAGCATCATCTGCAGACAATTTCTCGCCTTTGCCTAAAATGCCCTGAATCAACAACTCGGTAAGTTGCTGACGGTGGCCGTTCAACTTTTGGTAACCTTTGCGACGCTTCTTCTTGAAGACAATCACTTTATCACCTTTTAAATGTGACAACACTTTAGCTGCCACACGTGCACCATCAATTTCAGGTGCTCCAACGGTAATTTTACCGTTGTTGTCGATAAGAAGTACTTTGCCCAATTCAATGGCGCTTCCTTCTGTAGCCTCGAGGCGGTGCACAAAAACACGTTGTTTTTTTGCCACTTTGTACTGGAGCCCGGCTATTTCTACAATTGCGTACATGTTTGACTTTTATTGAGTTAATATTCCCTTAAGGGGACGCGAAGATAAGAAGAAAAATAACGAACGCGCATATTTAATGGCGAAAATCCGTAAGGTCAATTGCCTAATTATTGATTTTCAAGCAATTACACTATAATTAAACTGCCAATTGCGCCAAAATCGCCTGCTCCACTTCCGGAGAATTCCAATTCGTTTCAATATTCGGAATCTCACGCATTACACGTTGCATTACGGCTTCTTGTCTGTTGCCTTCCATCAGCGCTGTTGAATAGCGAATATCCGGACGGAATGTAACCATAGTATACAGCGGAATCCATTTATCGGGATGCTTTTCGCTAAACCAGGCTTCGATTTTCTTCTGCAACAAAAACTTGGGATCTGCAGTGCGATCACGCATTTCCACAAAGTTGGCTACTGCCAGATCAGCGAT
Source organism: Bacteroidota bacterium (assembly GCA_021299855.1). Lineage (GTDB taxonomy): Bacteria > Bacteroidota > Bacteroidia > Palsa-965 > Palsa-965. The sequence continues at coordinate 41,672 of JAJTEY010000013.1, forward strand.
CGCGTCACCATCAGGTTTGCGACTTAATTCATACGCCTTGAATACTTTTTCCAGATCGTCTCCGAATTGACTCAAATAATCATCCATCACCACGCAATCTTCAAAGCCGCAGTTCATGCCTTGTCCATAGAAAGGAACAATTGCATGAGCAGCATCTCCGATCATCGCGAATTTGTTTTTATACGTCCACGGCCAGCACTTTACAATACTTAAGGATGACGTCGGATTCGAAAAATATTCTTCCTTCAATGCTGGCATCAGATCCACCGCATCGGGAAAGGTTTTCATGAAGAAATCCAACATCTTCTGTTCAGTATTTAGAGATGCAAATGAAACATCGCCTTCAAAAGGAAAGAACAACGTACATGTAAACGACTTATCCATGTTAGGCAGCGCTATCAACATAAACTGCCCGCGCGGCCAAATGTGCAACCCTTTCGGATCCATGGCAAAATCACCACTTGCTGTTGGTGGAATCGTCAATTCTTTATAGCCGTGTTGCAAATATTTTTGCGCATAGTCGAAACGATCTGTTGCGAGTTGCATTTGCAATCGCCCGGCAGAAAACGCTCCATCAGTAGAAAATATAACATCGTTTTGCACTACTGATTTTACATGTGTCTCCGTATTTTCAAAATGCGCTGTTGCCGATTCCAAATCAACATTCGTGCAACGCTCGTTGTACTGAATTTTCACACCATGCTGCTCCGCCAAATCCATCAACACACAATTCAAACCGCCACGACTTACCGACCAAATCGCTTGTCCCTCTTTACCGTAGGGTTGCGTAACAATACTGCGATCCTGATGATGAATAATTCTTCCGGGCATCGGTAACGCCACTTTCTTAATCTCCTCTCCGATACCCACACGCTCCAATCCTCTCCATCCTCTATCGCTTAACGCCAAATTGATGGAGCGTCCTGCCGAAATACGATTCTTGCGTAAATCAGGTCGACGTTCGTACACGGTAACTTGATAACCGCGCTTGCTTAAATAGATGGACAACAACGAACCTACCAATCCGGCTCCGATTAATGTTACTGACTTACCCATTGCACTACTATTATTTAGATGAAACTTGTTGCATACATTCTTCCAGACGTTGACCAAACTTCCAGATATCCATAAACGAATTGTACATCGGAACCGGCGCCAGCCTGATAACATTCGGTTCACGCCAATCCGGAACTACACCATTGTGTATTAATGTTTCGAATAAATTTTTACCGAATCCCTTCGCCACAATACTCAGCTGGCAACCTCTCCAACGCTTATCCCGCGGTGTAATAATTTCCAACACCCCATTGTTTCGCGCACTGATATCATCAATAACCAATTCCAGAAAAGCAGTTAATGCCTCACTTTTTTTACTCAGCGCGTCCATGCCTACTTCATCAAACAAATCTAACGCCGCTTTGTGCGCAGCCATCGACAAAACAGGAGCATTACTCAATTGCCAACCTTCGGCTCCGGGCACAGGAACAAATCCTTTCTCCATTTTGAAGCGTTGGGTTTTGTCGTGTCCCCACCAACCTGCCAAACGCGGTAAATTGCTGTGTGCATGACGTTCGTGAACAAAAGCGCCGGCCACACTTCCCGGACCGCTGTTCAAATATTTATAACTGCACCAACACGCGAAATCAACCTGCCAATCGTGCAAGCTCATTTTTATGTTTCCGGCTGCATGCGCTAAATCAAATCCTGCATACGCGCCGGCGCAATGTGCAGCTTTCGTAATTGTTGACATGTCAAATACCTGACCGGTATAATAGTTAACACCGCCGATAAACACTAACGCCAATTCATCTTTGTGTTGCTCAATTGCCGACAATATATCTTCGGTATGAATCAGGTACTCGCCTGTGCGCGGAGCAATTTCTATTACGGCATCTTCATACTGGTAGCCGTGCCATTCCACCTGCGTTTGAACTGCGTATTGGTCGGAAGGAAAGGCTTTAAACTCAGTAATGATCTTGTAGCGCTTTTTGTCCGGACGATAAAATGACGCCATTAAAAAATGAACGTTGGAGGTCAGCTGATTCATGGCAACAACCTCAATCGGCAATGCACCCACAACACGAGCCAATCCGTCCGTCAAATTTTCATGGTACGAATACCAAGGGTGTTTGGCACGAAAATGACCTTCAACGCCAAACATCGCCCAGTCATTCAATTCCTGTTCAATATGAGCACGCGTAGATTTAGGCTGCAACCCCAACGAATTGCCCGTAAAGTACAACACGTCTTCTCCATTAAATTGGGGAAAATGATAACGGGAACGAATCGATGATAACGCATCGTGCTCGTCACAATATTTGGCGTAATCTGAACTATTTGTCGGATGCATGGTTTTAATTGTAAAAGGTCAAAAATAGCAACATCAGCGAATGATGGAACTGACAGGTGTCATATCTCGTTCTCTGCCGCGAATTCGGTATTTTTGACCGCATTAATTTAAACTCGTATGAAAACAAGTCGTTCGGAACAGTTGTTTGAAAAAGCGAAATCGTATTTCCCGGGAGGCGTTAACTCACCGGTGCGTGCATTTCGTTCTGTGGGTGGCACTCCTCGATTTATCGCTAAAGGAAAAGGTTCGCGCATTTGGGATGCAGACGGTAACGAGTTTATTGATTACTGCTGCTCATGGGGACCGCTGATTCTGGGACATGCGCCGAATGCAGTTGTGGACGCGGTGTGTACAGCCGTTGCTGAAGGAAGTTCGTTCGGGGCACCTACCGCAAAGGAGAACGAACTTGCGGAATTGATTTTATCCAACAACCCGTTTATTGAAAGAATTCGTTTCGTGAGTTCGGGCACGGAAGCCGTAATGAGCGCTATTCGCCTGGCTCGTGGTTATACCGGGAAAAATAAAATATTAAAATTCGAAGGTTGTTATCACGGTCACGTCGACTCCTTGCTCGTCAAAGCGGGATCTGGTTTAGTCACATTCGGAAATACTTCTTCAGCCGGTATTCCGGAAGCTTTTGTCAATGAAACTATCGTGGTTTCATTAGATAATGAAACTGCGGTAGAAGAAGCCTTCGCAGAATTCGGTCAGGATATTGCTTGTGTAATTATCGAACCGGTTCCTGCCAATAATGGTTTGCTGTTGCAACGCGCTGAATTCATGCATTTCTTGCGAAATATCTGCAACGAATACAAAAGTTTGCTGCTTTTCGATGAAGTCATTTCCGGATTCCGTGTAGGATTTACAGGCGCTGCAGGATATTACCAAATACAGCCCGACATCATCACTTACGGAAAGATTATTGGTGGTGGCTTGCCTGTTGGTGCGTATGGCGGCAGAAAAGAAATCATGAGTTGTATTTCGCCGGAAGGGAACGTATATCAGGCGGGAACACTGAGTGGAAATCCTGTTGCAATGAGTGCTGGAATTGCACAACTGACGGCATGTTTGAGAAGCAATTTTTACCAGGAGCTGGAACAGAAATGTTCAACGTTGTGCGATGCGGTTAATGAGCATGCCAGGAAGAAAGCTTATGCATTTAAGATGCATCAAATTGGTTCCATCTTTTGGATTGCATTCTCCAATGCAGAACACATTCGCACTGCTGAAGCAATCGATCCGAATAGCATGAGTTTTTTCCGCACCATGTATCACGCCTTGTTAGAACGCGGCATTTATATGGGTCCTTCGGGATACGAAGTTGGTTTTGTATCTGAAGCACATACTACCGAAGATCTTCAAACAACGATCGTGGCAATGTGTGAAGCACTTGACTTAGCGCACCAATAACAAAGCGATTCCGAGCACTACCAATAGTCCATCGAGTACGGCAACGTAGTACCACTCTGTGCGATCAGGCGCAGCGCGCAATAATTGCCAAATGGCAATGATGGTCCACACGAACTCTATGATTAACATCGGAAAGAAGGAGGTTTTGTTACCGGAAAAATACCACGTTAGCATTGCAAACAGCATCAGAGCTGTTATCACCATAATGATGGCAATTCGAATAGCGGCCCTGTTCCCAATAACTTGAGGCAGTGTTAGGAGTTTTCCCTGCTCTATGGAAGCATCGCGAATATCGAAGGGAATGGTAAGCGCTGTACATTGCAAGGCTACGGTTAAGGGCCACAACAACAGCGTCAAAATATCATATTGATGCAACCACAACAAGGGTACAAATGCTGTTACATAAGACCAAACGATGCCAACCAAAAAAACTTTGATCAAAGGCACATCTCGCAAACGAACAAAATTGCCGTTCAGCGGAATGATGGGCACTGCATAAGCGAATGCCGGAACAACCGCCGGTGCGACTGTCCACCAAGAAACAGGTAATGGCGTAAGCCACAGCAGCAATCCGCCAAGCAGCCCTGCCCCAAGTACTAAGCATAACAATGCGATACGATTATGGTATATCCATTCGTGACGTTCGCTTCGTGTCAGATCAATATCCTGTTCACGAAATGCAATGATCAATCGTTGCAAATTATACAAAACGAAAGCCGACAAAGCTGCCAAGGCTGCATATCGCCACGATCGAACACCGCCGAATACGTGAAACGTAGCCATCGACAACACGAGAGCGACTAAAGCGATATGGAAGTTTGCATAAAACCAGATTCGGACTAGTTTTTTGCCTGTAGTTATCTGATCAGTTGACACCATTGATGATGGCCGAAGTTGCAAATCCCGCTACCATGCCTGCACCACCTGCGATCAGCGTACGAAACATTCTGCGTTTGCGGGCTTCACGTTCATAACCCATCAGGTAAGTTTCGTATTTCAAAAAATTGGGATTGCTCACAGCGCCCGGACGAATATTCACCCGAAAAGCTGTTGTGGCACCACCGTAAACAAACGGAGGTAAAAACATCAAAAAACTTTGTGTGTATCCGCCGGCTGCACCAAATGCAAACGCACCAATCGTTGCCCACGGACATTTATAGTGTTTTCGCGCATCACGCTCACCACGCATATACATGCGCATTTCATTCGGTGTAAAAAAGTTACCGAATAGGGTATCTTGCCGATACATAACCGACTCCTTCGCTGTTTTTCCGTCCACAACTGAAAACACCAATTCGTTGTCCACATAATCCACGCGGTAATCGTCTTTCCCTTTGGGTATAGCAATTTTGAGACGATCGCCCGTCGTATCCTGTACATAGCCGGTAATGATTTTTCCGCTCATCAGGTAAATAGAATCCAAAGGATTAGCTACTTGTGCTGTTAGTTTTTGAGCGAACAAATACAGGAGGATAACTGTTAAAAATCGGATCATGTGAACAGAGTAAGGCATAAAGATAAATAAAGTGTGAAGACGGACATGATTTGCCCGTATCAGAATAGTTATCTTTGCATCCTTAATTTAATACACACACATAACACATTTTATGGCCGCCGATATTTTTACCAACCGACACATCGGACCTTCCGAAAAGGAAACTAAAGAAATGCTTGCAACAGTTGGCGTTTCTTCACTCGAACAATTAATTGACGAAACTATTCCGGCAGCCATTCGCCTGAAGAAACCGCTGAATGTTGGCGCCGGTCTTAGCGAGTACGACTACCTCGCGCACTTAAAAGCATTAGGAGCAAAGAATAAACAGTATCGTACGTTTATTGGTCAAGGTTACTACGGAACAATTGTTCCACCGGTTATTCAGCGCAACATTTTAGAAAATCCTGGCTGGTATACAGCGTACACACCATACCAGGCAGAGATTGCGCAAGGTCGTTTAGAGGCATTGCTTAATTTCCAGACAATGGTAATGGATTTGACTGCGATGCCTATCGCAAACGCATCATTACTGGATGAAGCAACTGCTGCTGCAGAAGCCATGGCGATGTTGTTCAGTAACAGAAGTCGTGATGCCGTTAAACGCGGTGCGAACAAATTCTTCGTTGATCAAAACACATATGCGCAGACGATTGATTTATTAAAAACTCGTTCTGCTCCATTAAATATTGAAATCGAAATCGGCGATTACCGCATATTCCAATGGAGTGATGCATTCTTCGGTTGCGTAATTCAATATCCAAACAGCACAGGCGAAGTGTGCGATTATCAAGAATTCACTGCTCAGGCACATGCTGTTGGTGCAGGTGTTGCTGTTGGTACTGATTTACTGGCACTCGCATTGTTAACGCCTCCGGGCGAATGGGGCGCTGATGTCGTATTCGGAAATTCACAGCGTTTCGGCGTTCCAATGGGCTTCGGCGGTCCACACGCGGCTTTCTTCGCTACTCGTGAAGACTTCAAGCGTTTGTTGCCGGGTCGTATCATTGGTGTTTCTGTGGATAGTCACGGGAAACCTGCGCTGCGTATGGCATTGCAGACACGTGAGCAACACATTAAGCGTGACAAAGCCACTTCCAACATTTGTACAGCGCAAGCGCTACTTGCTATTATGGCCGGCATGTACGCAGTGTATCATGGCCCTTCCGGCATTAAAACTATTACAGACGATGTACACCAAAACGCGTGCACGTTAAGCGGAAGCCTGAAGAAAGCCGGCTTGAAAGCAGTGAACGCTTCATATTTCGACACTATTTCTTTTGAATATCCTGCCGGTGTTTCAGCCGCTGATATGAAAAAACGTGCAGAATCGGCCGGAATTAACCTGTTCTATCGTGATTCACATTTCAGCATCAGCATTGATCAGACCTTCAACAGTAATGATCTCAATGCAATTGTTAATCTGTTCACGGCGGGCTTGTCGAATGAGACATCTCCGATTCAGGGCAATATTTCAAGAACGACTTCATATCTAACACATCCTGTGTTTAACAGCTATCATTCTGAAACAGAAATGATGCGTTACATCAAACGTTTGGAGAATAAAGATTTGTCATTGGTGCATTCCATGATTTCATTGGGTTCGTGCACCATGAAGCTGAATGCGGCTGCAGAATTAATGCCTATCACGTTCCCGGAATTTGCAAATATCCACCCGTTTGTTCCTGCTGATCAGGCACAGGGATATTTGGAAATGATCGATGAATTGAACAAAGATTTATCTGAAATCACAGGCTTTGCAAGTATGTCGTTCCAGCCTAATTCGGGCGCACAAGGCGAATATGCCGGATTGATGGTAATTCGCGCGTATCATATCAGTCGCGGTGAAGGACATCGTAATGTTGCATTAATTCCTTCCTCTGCACACGGCACAAATCCGGCATCTGCAGCAATGGCCGGAATGGAAATTGTCGTAGTGAAATGCGATGAGCAAGGAAACATTGATGTTGCTGATCTGAAAGCGAAAGCAGAACAACACAGCGCGAATCTGTCGTGCTTAATGGTAACCTATCCTTCTACTCACGGTGTTTTCGAAGAAGCAATTATTGAAATTACTTCTATCATTCACCAACACGGTGGACAGGTTTACATGGACGGTGCGAACATGAATGCGCAGGTTGGTTTGACCAGCCCGGGAAATATCGGCGCTGACGTTTGTCACTTGAACCTGCACAAAACATTCGCTATTCCACATGGTGGCGGTGGACCGGGCATGGGACCGATTGGTGTCGCGAAGCACTTAGTGCCATTCTTACCGGGACATCCGTTATTTAAAACAGGAGGAGATCAGGCAATTTCCGCTATTTCTGCAGCTCCATTCGGTAGTGCTTTAATTCTTTTGATTTCTTACGGTTACATTAAAATGTTGGGCGGAGATGGTTTGACCAAATCAACACAGGTTGCCATTTTAAATGCTAACTACATCAAAGAAAAACTGAACGGACATTACGAAACGTTATACACCAACAAGAACAACCGTGTAGCACATGAAATGATTTTGAACTGTGTGGATTACAAGCGCACAGCCAAAGTTGAAGTTGCAGATATGGCGAAACGTTTAATGGACTTTGGATTCCACGCTCCAACTGTTGCGTTCCCGGTTCACGATACCTTAATGGTAGAACCAACGGAATCCGAATCAAAGGCAGAGCTTGATCGTTTTATTGATGCGATGATTACTATTCGTAAAGAAATCGCGGAAATCGCGGAAGGTAAAGCTGATGTAACGGACAATGTTTTAAAGAATGCTCCTCATACAGCAGAAAGCGTGATTAGTGATAGCTGGAACCACGGATATTCCCGTGAAAAAGCTGTGTATCCTGCACAGTGGGTCCGTGTGGCGAAGTTCTGGCCAACAGTTGGACGCGTAGACAATGCCCACGGAGATCGGAATTTGGTGTGTTCGTGTCTCCCGATCGAGGCCTATATGGAGCCCGCTGCTGTTTAGCGGATGCTCTTCTAATTTCAAAACGCTCATTGTCATTGACTTTGAGCGTTTTTTTTATGAAATGTTAAAATTAGGTGGCTAAATCTTAAAATGTTATATTTGCACAAACTCAAAATCAAGAAAAAATGAAAAAAATTTACTCTTTAGTTGCGGTATTAGCAATTGGAGTAGCAGCAAACGCTCAACGTCCATCTTACGTGAGCAGGATGCAGACTGGTCTCAACAGCCATCACTTTACGGTTCACAGGGTGGTGGATACGTATGCGGAACGAACGGTTACGGTGATGTTCAAAAGGTGCAAATTTTCCGTCCGGGTTCTCCTGTTGTTGTTTACGGTGCTATCTATTGGTTTGGTGCTAAGAACGTTGGTGCTAATAGTAACATGGCGATGCGTATTTATCAATTGGACGGAACAGGAACATCTACTGCAAGTAATGCAGACCCATGTCCTAACACCCCATATATCTCTGACAACGTTGCGATCGGAAGTGTTGACACGAGTCTTTCTTTAGGCAGTGCTTACATACACACATACTCGGCGCCCACGTTTTGTGCAGGTGATTTCGGGGTAGGTTGTTTATTGCCTACCGGTGCAGGTGACACTATCGGATTGGTTTCTACAACTGACCCTAACTCAAACACTGAAGATTCTTGGGAACAGTGGAGCGACAACTCTTGGCACACTTTCTTGGAGCCAAACAACTGGGGATTAAACATTGCCTTGGCAATCTTCCCAATCGTTGAATTGAACACCGGCGTTAACGAAACTCCTGCTATCAATGGCGTTAAGTTAGGCTTTAACGGTGCTAACCCATTCACTGAAAACACTCAATTGACTTACACAATGGCTAACGACGCTCAGAACGTAGTTATCACTATTGTTGACGTTAAAGGTCAAATTGTTAAGACTGAAAACCTGAACAATCAGGCAGCAGGCACTTACACTTACGACATCAACGGTGCTGACTTGGCTTCAGGAACTTACTTCGTACAGTTCCAGGCTGACAACGCTCGTTTGGCTGTTAAAATGGTGAAGAACTAATTTTAGCAGATAATATTTTGCAAAGGCGACCCTTTCGGGTCGCCTTTTTTGTTACTAACGTTAGCAAAACACGATAAAATCGTATATTTGGAATACGTCTAACAAAAAATTAAACCAATGAGAAAACTCTACATCACTATGAGCATGGCATTGTTGGCCGGTGCTGTTTTCGCGCAGAACCTGAACAACGTGCAGTTGAAAGGTGGAAAAGTTCCGAATTACGTTCCGTCTAAGCCAATGCCGTCTACACAGGCTAATCAATCTATTTATGTCGATTACGATTACATGGATGAAGATTTTCAGGTGAACACATCAGGGTTTCAGTACGGCCGTTACATTTGGGATATGAATATGCGTTATTCATACGCTGCCGGCGACACCAGCTTGAAATGGGCTTCTGTTGACTTCAGCGATTTCTACGATTCGTACAACACAAACTCAGCTATCGCTTTCAATACGTTCAACTCTTATGTAGTTGACTCCGTATTCTTTATCGGTGGTCATGAAAACAACAGCGGCCAGAACGATACTTTGGTTGTTGCTTTGATCCAATTGAATGGCTCTGCTTATCCAACAAGCACTGTTTTGTGGTCTGACACTATCATTTCCAATACAGGTTTGTCGAACGGTAACGATTGGTTAACTACTGCATTGGTGGCTTTACCGTGCGGATATGTTGTTCCAAACAACTCAACTAAAGTTGGTGTTGAAGTACGTTACTACGGCGCTACGCAAGACACTTTCGGGCTCATCGCAGGATTCGGAGATGTAGGCGTTGGAACTTGCCAAACAATTCCAACATTGCCATTCGCAGTGAAGTCCAACTACTATCGTAACAGTTACCGTCACGATATGCGTTTTGCTTTACCTCCTTACAACATCTCATTGTTGCCAACAACATCTAACGCTGATACGTACTACGATTGCGACGGTTCAGGAAGCTACAACAACACTGCTGCTAACTTAGTTGACGGTGAAAACTTCTTACAGAACTGGGGTATTTGGGCACACTTCACATTACAAGGTGTTGGTGTTGAAGAAAATGAAGCTAACGGAATTCAGTTGGGTCAAAACACACCAAACCCTGCAAACGGAACAACAGTTATTCGTTATAACCTGGCTACTAAAGGAAATGTTTCTTTCGAGTTGTACGATGTTTCCGGTAAGCTGGTAATGAACATGAATCAGGGCGAACAAGTTGCAGGTGCACATCAGATTGAAATCAATGCTGAGAACTTGAAGACAGGCGTGTACTTATACAGCTTAAACGTAGATGGCAAGCGTGTTACACGTCGTATGGTAGTTACTGAGTAATCAGAACTTTAATAATACAGAAACGTCCGGAGGGAAACTTCGGACGTTTTTTTTATTTCGTGAAAACACAGAAAACAAGGGTTTTTAATCGCCTTTCGTCAGGCTATCCTTTTCTGCTTGTAACTTAGATCGGAAGTGTTGTAGAAATTTCGTGGCGTATACGAACTTAGAAAGGATTTCATTTTCCGCGTATAAAATTTCCTTACGTGTCCCTTCCCACTCTTTTTGCCCTTTATGCAAGAAGGCAATCTTGTCGCCAATCTCCAGCACCGAGTTCATATCATGCGTAATAACCAAGGTAGTCATGTCGTATTCCAACGTAATTTCCTTGATCAATTCGTCAATGAGAATGGATGTTTTCGGATCCAGACCGGAATTCGGCTCATCGCAAAACAAATAGCGCGGTTTCACAGCTATCGCACGAGCAATCGCAACACGCTTTTTCATCCCTCCTGATAACTCCGCAGGATATAACTTCGCAGCTTGCGGCAAGTTCACTCGATCTAAACAAAACTGCATCCGTGCTTCCTTTTCGCCTTTTGTCATATTGGTAAACATGGTTAAAGGAAACATGACGTTATCTTGTACAGTCATCGAATCGAATAGTGCAGAGCCTTGGAAGAGCATACCAATCTGCTGTCGCACCTCTTTCTGTTCTTCGTAGCTCATGGTGAGAAAATCCTTTCCATGATACAACACCTGTCCTTCCTCCGGATGAATCAGACCAACCATGCATTTAATTAAAACCGATTTACCGGTACCTGATTCACCGATGATCAAATTGGATTTCCCCTGTTCGAAAGTGAAATTGAAATCCTTCAACACCACCTTTTCTCCAAACGCTTTGCTGAGCCCGCGAACCTCGATCATGCCAACAACAATTGAGTGAGGAGAAAATTAAACAAAAGCAATACGATGATGCTATACACAACTGCGCGTGTACTGGATTGACCCACCTCCAGCGAACCGCCTTTGGTGTAATAACCGTGATAAGCCGAAACAGATGGAATGATAAATCCGAAAAACAATGTTTTAATTAACGCGTATACGACATTGTAAGGACGAAACTCGTACTGAATACCGTAAATAAATTCATACGGCGTTACAACACCCGCAGCAACTCCAAGCACAAATCCACCGATATGCCCCAAGAACATACTGATCGTTACAACAAACGGAAAAATGAAAACGGACGCGGCAATTTTTGGAAGGATCAAATATGAGGCAGAATTAACGCCCATCACATCAATAGCATCAATCTGTTCCGAAACACGCATATTACCTAATTCTGAGGCGATACTGGAACCTACTTTACCGGCAAGAATCAGACTTACGATTGTTGGAGAAAATTCGAGAATGATAGAATCGCGTGCTGCTAATCCAACTGCGTATAGCGGAATCCACGGACTTTCAAAACCAAAAGCCGCCTGAATAGTAATAACCGCACCCATAAAAATGGAAATGATTGCAACAATTCCTAAGGAACCAATTCCTATAGCGTTTACCTCGTGAAAAAATCGTTGCCAGAACACATTGCTCTTTTCCGGTTTACGGAAAACGCGACCCAGCAGCAAAAAATACTGACCGATATGTGCAATGATGGCTATGGGATTCATGAAGGGTTAAAATTACTAATTATTACGGCATATACGATATTTGTCCGCTCCGCGTTAGTATTAATACGACTTGCACTGTATGCGCCGTTGCAGTATATTTACTCTCATGAGAAAAGGACTGATCATCACTATTTTAGGAAGCATGCTGCTCGCCATCTCGGTTGAAAGTTGTTTCATCTTTAAACCGAAGAACAAATGTGGTGATTGCCCTACTTTTAAAGGAAGTCCTAAGCGTCGGTAGTAATTTCCACACTCCCGTATCCTTTGCAAAATACCCTGAATTAGGTATTAACGAATTCAACCTGCAACGTTAACCTTGCGTAACTTTGCTTTATGGGTGAAATGAAGAGACATTTGAGTGAATTACGCGTTGGAGAAAGTGCCGTGATCGATTCGTTCACCGATCCTGAGTTGCAGGTAAAACTTTTGGAAATGGGTTGCACACCGGGCGAAATTATTCAGGTAGAAAAATTTTCTCCTCTTGGCGATCCTGTTGCTTACAATATTTCCGGTTACATTTTAAGTATGCGACTTGCCGAAGCCGCTACTGTTACCATTCGTTCTCAACGCTAAGATTGTTGCACGTGGCGAAGGATAAAGTGATCAGCAGAAAAATTGCGTTGGTGGGTAATCCGAATAGCGGAAAATCGACGCTGTTCAATGCACTTACAGGATTACACCAAAAAACGGGAAACTTCCCCGGAGTAACTGTAGACAAAAAAACAGCTCGCGTTGCACTCCATAATTCAATGGGATCGGTGATCGCCGATTACATTGATCTTCCCGGAACATATAGCTTACACGCGAAATCTTTGGATGAGGAGGTAGCCACGAATGTTCTTATTGATGAAAGCAACGAGGCGCATCCGGATGTCGTGATAATAGTAGCGGATGCTACAAATCTTAAGCGAAGTTTATTTCTTGCCGGACAAATTATTGACTTGGGCATTCCATCCATTCTAGCATTGAACATGATGGACGAAGCCGATGTACAAGGCATTCACATCAATCATGCGGTATTGCAAAGTCGTTTGGGTATTCCTGTCGTACCGGTCAGCGCCCGAGAAAAAACAGGCTTACAACAGTTGCAAGAATTATTGGTGCAAAAACCTGTTGTTCCGCAATTACCGTTTATCAGTATTACGAATTTAGCACCCGAAGAACGAAAGCAACTGCAAGCCGAACATACGGAATGGAGTGAATACAAGTGTCTGGTGAAGTTGCATCAGGAAGTAAAAAAAGGCAGCACACGTTTTCCCACTCTTAATTCATCAGCATTACAAGCAGAAGAAACCTTATTGCGTTACGGCACCATCGCATCAATACTGGACGCGATACAACTTAAACAACAAGCCGTTCCTGCACGCACGCGACAACTCGATCGGCTTTTGACGCACAAAGTCGGTGGATTCATCATCTTTTTCATTTTACTGTTTCTTGTATTTCAGACCATATTTTTTCTGGCTGAATACCCGATGATGTGGATTGAAGATTCATTTGCGTGGATGCGGGACCAACTGATCAGTAATTTACCTTCCGGTTTTTTTACGGATTTACTCACCAACGGAATTCTTGCAGGACTCAGCGGAGTTGTGGTGTTTATTCCGCAAATCGCATTGTTATTTTTCTTTATTGCCATGCTGGAAGATTCCGGCTACATGGCACGTGTAAGTTTTATCATGGATAAATTGATGCGCAAATTCGGATTGCACGGACGTTCCGTAATTCCGCTCATCAGTGGAATGGCGTGCGCAGTTCCTGCAATTATGGGCACTCGAACCATCAGCAACTGGAAAGAGCGTATCATCACCATCATGGTTATTCCGTTCATGAGTTGCAGTGCGCGCTTGCCGGTGTACACTTTACTCATTGCGCTGGTCATTCCTGACACATATGTTGGAGGAGTATTCAACTTACAAGCGCTGGTGATGATGGGCTTGTATGTGTTTGGATTTGTGATGGCAATAGGTGCAGCATTCATCATGAGTAAATTGATGAAATCAACGGAAAAGAGTTGGTTTATTCTGGAATTACCGGTGTATCGAATTCCGCAATGGAGCAATGTTTTCTATACCATCTACGATAAAGTAAAAGTATTCTTAACGGATGCGGGTAAAGTAATTATTGCAGTTTCCATCGTGTTATGGATTTTGGCGGGATTCGGCCCAGGAGAAGAGTTTAAACATATCGGCGCAGAAATTACTTTATTGCAGGATCAACATCCGGAGCCCAATGACAGTGTTGCTCATGAAATTAAAATTCGTCAGGCGAAACAACTGGAGTTATCGTATGCAGGGCGTATCGGCAAAACAATAGAACCTATCATTACACCATTAGGATACGATTGGAAAATTGGCATTTCACTGTTGACATCACTTGCAGCACGTGAAGTTTTTGTAGGAACAATGGCTACAATTTATGGTGCCGGCGATGAAGAAAACACCGATCCGATTCGTGAAGTGATGCAACGCGAAAAACATCCCGATACCGGATTACCGGTGTACTCGTTTGCTACAGGCATTTCATTGATGATATTTTACGCGATCGCGCTGCAGTGCATTTCTACTATTGCAGTTGTTCGACGTGAAACCAAAAGCTGGATGTGGCCGAGCATACAGTTTATCGGAATGGGATTACTCGCCTGGCTCTTTTCTTTCGCCGTGTTCCAGTTGCTTTCGTAAGCTGCGTTACCATTACCTTTGCAGCTGATCATGGAACAAATTCAGCGGAATAGCAACATCTTAAAAAAGTACATTCCTGGACCTGCAGTTCCTATCATCGCGCAGTGGATTTACGATTTCAATTTTAAATTGAAAATTAAAAGAAGTCGTCAAACACGATTCGGTGATTATCGTCCTCCTTTGCCCGGAATGAATCATCAAATTACGGTCAATCATGACTTGAATCCGTATGCATTCTTATTGACTCTTGTACACGAAATCGCACATTTGATTACGTTTGAGCGCTATGGCAATCGTGTGAAGCCGCATGGTGAAGAATGGAAAGAATCGTTTAAGGAATTGATGCGTATCATGATCCGTATCGACATCTGGCCCGAAGATGTACGCGAAGGAATAATTGCTTACATGCGTAATCCCGGTGCATCAAGTTGTTCTGATGACAACCTCATGCGCATTTTTAAAAAGTACGATCGTCCATCCGATGAAGTTCATCTGGAAACACTACCATTGGGAGCACAATTCGAATACAATGAGCGTCTATTTACGAAAGGACCACGCATCCGCAAACGCTATCGTTGCAAAGAAAATACGGGGCATGTGTACTTATTCTCTCCCCTGGCTGATGTCATTCCTGTACATACAGAATAGGAATTATCGATTTAGGCGGCTTCCAACTCATTTTTAACGTGTTTTGAGAACTGATTTATAGGGCTGCAGGGTTTGAATTTGTTACCTTTGCGAGCCCTTCCATTCACACAACATACAACTATGAGTACAATTACGGGAAAAGCACAGCAGGCAGCAGAAATGGCCGAATCATTAATTGGTTCCGAGATCATTAAACTGGCCGGAGAAATTAACGAAAAGATCAAGAACGGTGAACGTATTTACAACTTCACGATCGGAGATTTTAATCCCAAGATTTTCCCTATTCCTACTGAACTTAAAGCTGCTATTGTTGATGCATATACCAACGACGAAACGAATTACCCCGCTGCGGATGGTGTACTTGAATTGCGAAAAGCTGTTTCCAATTTGATCGAACAACGCCAAGGATTAAAATATGACGCTTCGGAAGTTTTGATTGCAGGTGGCGCACGTCCCGTGATTTATGCGATTTACAGAACCGTATTAAATCCCGGCGAAAAAGTGTTGTTTCCGGTTCCAAGCTGGAATAACAATCACTATACGCACTTAACAACCGGCGCATACTCCAATCAGATTTTTATTGAAACTACGCCTGAAAATAATTTCATGCCCACTGCGGAAGAATTACAACCGCACTTGTCGGAAGTTGGATTGGTGGCTTTATGTTCACCATTAAACCCAACAGGAACGGTGTTTTCAAAAGAAGGTCTGTTAGCCATTTGTGATGCTATCCTGCAAGAAAATAAACGTCGTGGCACGCATCAAAAGCCATTGTATCTGATGTATGACCAGATTTACTGGGCATTGACATTCGGCGAAACAAAGCACTACGATCCGGTTTCTCTTCGTCCTGAAATGCGTCCTTACACGATTTTTGTGGATGGTATTTCCAAGTCGCTGGCAGCAACCGGTGTGCGCGTGGGCTGGGCTATGGGACCGAAGCCGATTGTAGATAAAATGAAATCGATTCTATCGCACGTGGGTGCATGGGCTCCGAAAGCGGAACAAGTTGCAACCGCAAACTACTTATCAAATCTAGATCAATACGATGGCTTCATCGATCACATTCGTGCTGAAGTCAGTACACGCTTAACGAAAATTCATGCCGGCTTCCAACAACTGCGTGCGAAAGGTTATGCGGTAAATTCAATTGCGCCTCAAGCTGCAATTTATTTGACCATTCAATTGGCATTACACGGGAAAAAAACTACCGACGGCAAAGTATTAAACACCACAAAAGATGTAACGCGTTACATTTTGGACGAAGCTAAAATGGCTGTTGTGCCGTTCTACGCATTTGGTGCATCTGATGATTCGAGCTGGTATCGTTTATCGGTGGGCACATGCAAAGTAGAAGAGATTGATGCCTTGATGAACAACCTGGAACGCGCGCTTTCTAAACTGTCGTAATTATTATGAAAAACAGATATTGTGTGATTATGGCGGGCGGCGTAGGAACACGCTTTTGGCCCATGAGTCGCACGGCACATCCGAAACAATTTATCGACGTACTCGGCATCGGTCGCACGTTGTTGCAATCTACCTTCGATCGTTCGTTAAAGATTTGTTCCGCAAAAAATATTTTTGTTGTCACTAACGAGAGTTACAAGGCACTAGTGCGCGAGCAATTACCGGAACTTCCGGAGGAAAATATTTTGTGTGAACCTGCGCGTAAAAATACTGCACCGTGTGTTGCCTACGCGGCATGGAAAATTCACAGCATCAATCCAGATGCAACCATGGTTGTCGCGCCTTCCGATCATTTAATCATGAAGGAAGATACGTATGTAAAAGCGATCAAATCGTGCATGAAACAAGCCGAAGACTCGCAGGATTTGATTACGATCGGCATTAAGCCAACACGTCCCGATACCGGTTACGGCTACATTCAGTTTGTGGAGATGAACCCGAAGAGTTCGGACTCCCGCATGAAAAAAGTAAAAACCTTTACTGAAAAGCCTGATCTGGAAATGGCGAAGTTCTTTTTACAGAGTGGTGATTTCTTGTGGAATGCCGGAATTTTTGTGTGGACCGCGAAAGCAATTCAGAAAGCGTTTGATGAGTACATGCCGGAAATGGCATCTATTTTTAATGAAGGGGAAGGCAAATGGGGAACTGCGGAAGAAGATGCGTTCCTGCGTGATGCTTACGCCCGTTGTAAAAACATCTCTATCGATTACGCGATTATGGAAAAAGCTACCAATGTATTGGTGCGTTCCTCCATCATCGGTTGGTCGGACCTGGGAACGTGGGGATCATTGTTCACGCACATTAGACACGATGAGAACAATAATGCTGTTGTAGGCAAACACGTGATGATGTACGACTCCAAAAACTGTGTGGTACACATGCCGAAAGACAAACTGGTTGTGATTGAAGGATTGGATGATTACATCGTGGTGGAATCCGACAACATTCTCCTGATATGCAAAATGCAGGACGAACAACAAATTCGCGCATTTGTGAACGATGTGAAAATAACTAAAGGTGAAAAATTCGTGTAATGAGATTAGCAGTAGCGATAGTTATAGTGCTTGTTCTAGCGGCTTGTTCTAACACGAACGAAACAGAAAAGAATGTGGCATTAGATCCGATTGGTGTTTGGAAAATTCACAACATCATTGAGAATAACGAAATCACTTTAACGATTCGTGAAGACTCGGTGATGTTGTTCAAAGCCAAAAAGACTTTTTGTCCGGGAACTAAATATTTCGTGGGAGTAGGACAATGGAGAATAATCCAGGACTCTATCCTCATCATGACACAATTCACGGACAAGAGACAATATCAGTTGCAAGATATTTTTCCAGAATTGGTGCAGGAACAAAAGGACTCAGCAAATGTTGTGGCGTTGGATATGGAGATGAAATTGATTGCCACGAAAGACCAATTATACGACATTGAAAACGGCAACAAGCGCTCTACGTTGCGTTTCTACGATCGCGTGAAATAATCAGCGGCGTCTTTTAGCTTCTCCGCGGTACGCACCGGAGAAATACAAATCCAATCGCACACCAATTAGAGACTGTCGTCCGTTAATCTCTGCAAAAAAGGCAGGGCCGAAACCGACATCATATTTCCATTTGCGGATGTACTGAATTTCCACAATTCCACCCACTTCATTGTACGGCGTATTTTCGTACACGCCTGCGTACAAGAACTTATAACCTGTACTGTAAGACAATCCGCCCATCAACGCGAGATTATAATTTTCCGTTTCCTTCCTGTAAGGAATCCATCCACCGTGTACCTGATAATTATTCCACAAGCCGAATTCGTCACCGGAAATTTGTCCGCCTAAACGGAAATAATATTGTTTGATGTGAAAATTATAATTCACCCCAACCGCTATTTGCGTGCGGGGATTTGCCGAATGATAAGCAGGACCCGCACCACCTGAAATCCAGTTATTGTAAACACGGAATCTTTTGTTGTTGATCAGAATTTCCTTTTTGAGATCAATCGGAACAGTATCACGTTGCGCCCAAACCTGCACAGGCAAGTAGAGCATCATCAACAACAGTACTGTTTTAAAAATATTCATCGTGGTTAAATATAAGAAAGTCGCACCCGCTGATGCGACTTTCTTTTGTAACTGGTTATTTCATGCTTCCAACCATATCTTCCGGACGCACCCACTGGTCGAACTGCTCGTTAGTTACGTAGCCCAAACCAACAGCCGCTTCGCGCAATGTTGTGCCTTCTTTGTGTGCCTTTTTCGCAATCTCCGCTGCCTTGTAGTAACCAATATGCGGGTTGAGAGAAGTCACCAGCATCAAGGAATTTTCCAAATGACGCTGAATGATGGCATGATTCGCTTCAATACCAACAGCGCACTTGTTCGTGAATGAAACACAAGCATCACCCAACAAACGTGCGCTTTGCAAAACGTTATACGCAATCAACGGTTTGAATACGTTCAACTCGAAATGTCCGTTACTACCACCGATAGAAACCGCAACATCATTGCCCATCACCTGAGCGCATACCATGGTTAAAGCTTCCGGCTGTGTCGGGTTTACTTTACCCGGCATGATGGAAGAACCCGGCTCGTTATCCGGAATAATAATTTCACCGATTCCTGAACGCGGACCCGACGACAACATGCGAATATCATTCGCTACTTTCATCAGTGCTACAGCAGCGCGCTTCAATGCTCCGGACAATTCAACCATCGCATCATGTGCCGCTAATGCTTCAAATTTATTAGGCGCAGTAACAAAGGGCAATCCTGTAAATTCAGCGATTTTCTTAGCAACCAAAACATCATAACCGTTAGGCGTATTCAATCCTGTCCCCACTGCTGTGCCGCCCAATGCCAATTCACGCACCATTTCCAGCGCATTTTTAATGCAACGAATGCTGTTGTTGATCTGCTGCACATATCCCGAAAACTCCTGACCCAATGTTAATGGAGTGGCATCCATAAAATGCGTACGACCTGTTTTCACTACGTTAGAAAACTCGCGCGCCTTTGCATCCAGCGCATCACGTAATTTTTCCAAGCCCGGAATAGTTACCTCCACTGCCATTTTGTAAGCAGCGATGTGCATTGCAGTTGGGTAGGTGTCGTTCGACGACTGCGACTTGTTCACGTCATCATTTGGATTTAAAATTTTCTTTTCATCCGTTAACTGTCCACCACTGATAACGTGAGCACGATAAGCAACTACTTCATTCACGTTCATGTTACTCTGCGTTCCCGAACCCGTTTGCCAGATCACCAACGGAAACTGATCGTCGAGTTTACCGATAAGAATTTCATCGCACACTTGCGAAATCATATCACGCTTATCAGCAGGCAACACGCCCAGATCGTGGTTCGCATGTGCCGCAGCTTTTTTCAAGTATGCAAATGCGTAAATAATTTCCTTCGGCATACTGGCCTCCGGTCCGATTTTGAAATTGTTGCGGGAACGTTCGGTTTGCGCACCCCAGTATTTGTCGGCTGGCACTTGCACCTCGCCCATGGTGTCTTTTTCGATACGGTAGTTCATAGTGTGTGTTTATTGAGTTCTATTAAGTTATTTATTTACTTCCACATGCCAGCTGGCGCCGTATTCCATCAAATACGATTTAATAAACGGCATCAAATTTCCATCCAACACGCCTTGTGCATCGGATGTTTCAAAATCAGTACGCAGATCTTTCACCAGCTTGTACGGATGTAATACGTAGTTACGAATTTGTGATCCCCACTCGATTTTTTTCATTCCACCGCGAATTTGTGCTGCAGTTTCCATGCGTTTTCGCATTTCCATTTCATACAACTGCGATTTCAGCAACTGCATGGCATTTTCACGGTTCTGATGTTGCGAACGCGACTCCTGGTTTTTAATCACAATACCCGTTGGCTTGTGATACAGTCGTACTGCGGTTTCCACTTTGTTTACGTTCTGACCGCCTGCTCCACCCGAACGGAAGGTTTCCCATTCAACATCGGAAGGATTGATGTCAATCTGAATCGTATCGTCAATTAACGGATAAACATACACCGAAGCGAAAGACGTGTGGCGGCGTGCATTGGAGTCGAACGGAGAAATACGCACCAAACGATGCACGCCGTTTTCGCCTTTCAGATATCCGAACGCATTCTCGCCTTCAAATTCCAACGTAACCGATTTCACGCCGGCTGTTTCACCTTCCTGAATGTCTACTTCTTTAATGCGATACCCGTGCTTTTCTCCCCACATAATGTACATGCGCATGAGCATTGCCGTCCAGTCACAGCTTTCTGTTCCGCCTGCACCGGAATTAATCGTCAGCACGGCATTCAGTCGGTCTTCCGTACCGCTCAGCATGTTTTTAAATTCCAGATCTTCCAGCTTATTGGCCGTCTCGTTGAATTGCTGCTCCAGATCGCTTTCTGAAGCATCGCCGGCTTTGAAGAATTCGTACATCACAGAAAGATCGTCCACACTCTTTTCCAGATCGGCAAAGGTGTCGGTCCATTCTTTTTTCTTACGAATTTCTTTCATGAGTTGCTCCGCACGCTTAGCGTCGTCCCAAAAACCGGGCGCCTGCGTTTGGGCTTCCTCTTCTCTAATTTTTCTCAGCTTCGCATCGATGTCAAAGATGCCCCCTTAACGCATCCTTGCGCTCTGCTAAAGCCTTAATTTGCTCTACAGTTATCATGGGCGCAAAGGTAATTATTACTTCGGGTTGGGTGACGTTTAATTGTACCCTGAAGCAATAAATTGTGCCACCACCAAACTGTTTACCGCTATCTTTGCAGCATGAATGAGCCGCTACATCCGCATTTTGTGTTGTCCGACGGAATGTATTGCCACGTGATGCCTGAAGGACTGATAGTTTCCAAAAAACAATTACCGAAAGAAACACCTGTACAACGAACCAATCCGGAATGGTTGTGGGTGATTTTATTATTTATCGGAGCAGGTATTTTCGGATTCTTTTTCGTCATGTCCATTATTGCGCACTACTATGTAGTATCGTTTATGGTTGGCGTGGGCTTGGCATTTCTAAGTTGGAATGCGGTAAAATTAATCGGCTATACCTCTACACTATTTATTGCACGCGAAGATATTTTAGGAGTAACGTATCACAGCAAATCGTTTGGCTATGATAGTTTCATAGTGCGTTATGCCGGACCGAATGGCAAAGTATTGAAACGTCGATTCATCATTTACGACTCGCAAGAATGTTTGACGCAAGCATTAACCGTAATGACCGAACAAGGGTGGTTAGTTGCTAAAACGACGCCGTAAATACAAAGTGCCGCTCTTGCGCCAGCAGCACTCGTCCGCGTATGTAATACAAGAGGTCGTGAATGACTTGCTCCTCTGTAGTTTCAAAACGACCCAAGGCAATTTCTTCATCAATACGATTGATCAAGTTTTGCGTACTTTCCATGTACACCGGGCGATTCGTGACAGTTCCCAGCTGCTCAAAAAAATCCTCTTCCGATGGCAAAAACACTGATGTTCCGTCCGGCGCAATTTTGTTCCAGGCATCATTAGGAATAGTTCCGCAAAATCCATCATCCCATATTTCCAACACTTCCGACTCTTTAAAACCGCTCATTTCATCAATATCCACTTCATTATTACGCAAGGTGAAGCGCAACACCTTTCCGTGTATGACCTCTACAATTTGATCACAGTAACGCAACCGCAACAACACGCGAATATTTCCGATCACCTCATCTCTGGAAAAATCGTGAGGTAATAAACCCTGAATACCGAAACCATAAGCCACGCTCATACCCTACTCGTTTTGATTTTTAAATAAATCCCAAATCAAATCTTGTTCAAACCCTTTGCTTGCCAAATATCGCATCACTTTCTGCTGTTTTTTCAACGGATGTTTTTCTTTCACTTCACGACTCTTTTGCTCCAACAACTGCTGTAAGGTTTTCACATATTCTATTTCATCAATCGTTTTCAAAGCATCACGAATCAAATTATCGGACACGCGTCGTTTTTTTAATTCCATTTTAATTTTAACACGTCCCCATTTTTTAATTCGGAATTTCCCTCCCGCAAAAGCTGTTGCAAAACGCGCTTCATTCAAATAACCCTGCACGATTAATTCACTGATGATGGACTCCACGGCATCGGGCCACATGCCCCATTCGTATAATTTATCGCGCACTTCTTGTTGCGCCCGTTCCTGATACGCACAATATCCTTGTGCCTTTAACAGCGCCTGATGCGGATCGGTGATTTTAACGGGTTCTTTCATGAACAAAACTAATGACGCAACATTAACAACTTTTTTTCGACTTATTGTTAAAACAGGGAATTGTTCTAATTTAGTTCAACTTAACCCAACAATCACTATGAAAAAATTGATGCTTGTGATGCTCATGGCATTTGCCTTCATCACGACACAAGCGCAGCGAGGCGTTCATCGTCCCGGTGAAATCAGCGTAGGCGTGCGTTCTACAAATAGTCTGTTTTCCGGCCATTCCGGACCAGGCGTAGGATTCGGCGGACAAATGCGTTTGCGTTTACTGGAATATGTAAACACCGAATGGTTTGCGGACCACATCACCAGCGGAATTGGCTCTGTTGGTAATCGTACGGATTATCACATTGGTTGGTCGGTGTTGTTTTATACTCCGTTTGCTTACACGGGAAGAATCCCGTTGGAGTTCAGCAATACAAGGAGGTTTAGGATTTCATTTACCATTTACCGAGCGCTTCGATTTTTCCATGACGACACAATACATGATGCATTTAGGAATGGGACTGCATACCGAAGAGCGCACTGCGACCAACGGCGATAAATTTTTGTACGTGGATGAAGCCAACGAAGCCGGACTGGAAGGGCATCTGCTCGTTACCTGGAGTATAAATTATCGTTTCGCCGATTTGTGGAAGAAGACATTTAAAGGCGTACAGGATAAAAAGCCGATTGATAAAGAGGAAGATAAAGTAGGATATTAAATCAGGATGAGACAACATATGAAAACGTTAAAACCATTACTCGTTGCCCTGTTCATGAGTCCTGCTTTATTTGCTCAGGATCAACCGGCGCCCGAAAATAACACACATTCACTAACTTCATTGGAAGGTCTGTTGCGCACACAGGCAACCATTACACCGGCATGGAGTGTCACAGGATTTTTAGGTGATGAGTCGGCGGCTATTTCCGGAGGACGCACAAATATTTACATTCACGGCACCGGGGAATATTATTTCACGAACCGATTTTCGTTACGCGGCGATGCTTTTTATTTCGTCAACAAAAGCAAAGATCCGGGTGGAATGAAACACAATCACTCCTTGCAAATTGGAGGATCCTGGCACTTATTAAAGAAAAGTTTAATTGATCCTTTTATTGGTGTACGCAGCGGCATGAGTTTAGTGCAAATTAATCCGCTGGACATTCCAAAACCACCAACATTGGTTTGGGAAGAGTATCCTATTCCGATGAGCATTACTCCAACGTGGGGACCACATGTAGGAATTAACTTTTTCGGACAACGCATTTTTCATTTTTTTGTGGAAGCGCAATATCTGATTGGCACTTACCGCCCATTGTACGGGCCACAGTTGTCGTTGGGCGAATTGCG
>JAJTEY010000014.1 GCA_021299855.1 Bacteroidota bacterium
TTGATTGCTACTGATGCTAACGGTTGCATCATCACTTCAACATTTGTTGTAAGTCCGTCAATTACTTTAAATGCCAATGCGGGCAGCGACACTTCACTGTGTGCTTCAGGTTCGCTTGTTCTCGATGCTAGTGCTAGTGCTAACGCAACAACGTTTGCATGGTTTATCCTGCCTACGAATACTCAAATAGGAAATCAATCATCTGTTAATATCTCTGTACCACTTGGAACTACTTCATATGTCGTAGTTGTTACCAACGGAGGTTGTACCGATGCTGATACCGTTCAGGTTGGTTCACTTCCGGGACCAACTGCTGATGCTGGAGCAGATCAAACAATTATCACCGGTATGACCACAACAATTGGCGGATCTCCAACAGGGCCTTCGGGGTCAACATATGTTTGGGGTCCAACGGTGGGATTAGGAGATCCGAGCTCAGCAAACCCTGTTGCTTCACCGGCAGGAACAACAACGTATGTCGTACAAGTAACGGACACTGCTGGATGCTCAAGTACGGACACCGTAGTGGTATCGGTAGTGCCGATGATTGATTTCCCGAATGGATTCACCCCTAATGGTGATGGCGTTAACGATTACTGGCAGATCGACAATATTCAACTGTTTGAAAATTGTGAAGTAGAAGTGTTCAATCGTTGGGGGGAGCGTTTATTTTACTCACGTGGTTATGTGACTCCGTTTGATGGACGCTTTAATGGAGAACCATTACCGGTTGGGACTTACTACTACATCATTAAGCTAAACGATCCGTTATTCCCTGATACGTACACCGGACCAATAACCATTTTACGCTAACATGAAGAAGCTGCTCATACTTATACCGGTTGTTGCCTTCCTCTGGAGTGTCGAAGGAAGTGCACAACAGTTGCCACATTTCTCACAGTACATGATCAACGATTATGTGTTAAATCCTGCGATTGGTGGCAAACAAGATTACTTCATGGGCATGTCTGCTAATCGTTATCAATGGAAGGGAATCACGGATGCGCCACGCACTTACATGCTAAGTGTTAATGGACCATTGAAATATGATCACATGGGCGTTGGAGGCCAATTATTCACAGATAACGTTGGCCCTACACGAAGAACAGGTTTTTACTTGTCCTACGCTTATCATGCACCTTTAACGGAGAAGTTGAAACTCGCGATGGGAATATCGGCAGGCATTTTGCAGTTTATGATTGACGGTAACAAAATCAATTTACATGATCCCGGAGATCTTGTTATTACCAATTCTGTCCAGTCTGTTTTAACTCCTGATTTTTCTGCCGGTTTTTATTTGTACAACGACAAATTCTGGGTTGGATTTTCCGCGCTACAGATTCAGCAAAGCAAATTAAAGTTCTTCGATTACATGTCGAACACTACCAGTGTATTGAATCGTCATTACTTCGGAATGGCAGGTTATCGTTTCAACTTGGGGGATGATTTTATTCTGGAGCCCAGCATTCTAACAAAGTATGTAACTCCTGTGCCCCTCCAGATTGATGCAGGTGCACGTATCATTTACAAAGACAAAATTTGGCTGGGTGGTGCTTATCGTCATCTGGATGCTATCACCGCGTATACCGGATTTGTGATCCGCGAAAACTTGCAAATTGGTTATGCGTTTGATTTTACATCCACCAATCTACGTAATTACAGCAGCGGTACGCACGAATTAATATTGGCAATTCGTTTCAATAAAAATGGACTGACTTCGGGCTCTTCAGCTCCACAGTTTAACTAGTCCTGTGCTTACTCCATATCTGTGAGTCCCACCAACGTTCGTGATAGTAGTTGTTTCGAAACAGCGCTTCCGAAGTAAATCCTAGTTTGGTAAGTACTTTCGCCGACGCGTAATGTGAAGGGGCAATATTTGCTTCGATACTTTGCAAATTAAATTCAGTGAGCAACAACTGCGTCATGGCGGAAAGTGCTTCTGTCATAATTCCCCGATTCCAGAATTCAGGAAGCAGATCATAACTTATCTCCGCGCGTTTGTGCTGTAAAGAAATCTGTTTGGCTCCACACGTACCGATTAATCTCCCATCCATTTCAATTCCCCAGCGCACACCTCGATTCAGAGCGAAAGCCTGTCTCCACTTAAAAATCAACTGCTCCGCTTCGTTCAAATCCATCATAGGTGCAACACCTCGCCATAAGATAACATCCGGATCACTATTTAAACGATAGATCACAGCAGCATCGGTGCTCATGATTTCACGCAAAATCAATCGGGAGGTTACGATTCGCGGGACCTGTTGCACGAAATGTTGCATAAGGAAAGATACGCGTTCCTTTTAACTTTTTATAAGAACATAGTATAACAACGCACCGCTGCACTTTCAAAAGTTAAGTCCGTTCTCACTAACTTTATCAAAAAATCGGAACATGCATATTGAACAATTATATACCAACTGTCTTGCCGAAGCGGCCTATTGGATTGAATCTGACGGTGAAGCCATTGTTATTGATCCGCTTCGTGAAACAGAACCCTATCTGGCAAAAGCCAAAGAACGTGGCGTGAAAATTAAGTACGTGCTTGAAACACATTTTCATGCCGACTTCGTTAGTGGACATATTGATTTAGCGAAAGCAACCGGAGCAGCAATCGTTTACGGTCCAACTGCAGAAACGAACTACGTTACATACATTGCAGCAGACAATGAAATGTTGCAATTAGGTAAAATAAAAATCAAAGTAATGCACACGCCGGGGCACACGCCCGAATCAACGTGCTACTTGTTGTTAGATGAGCAAAATCAACCACACGCTATATTCACAGGAGATACACTTTTTGTGGGTGATGTAGGACGACCTGATTTGCTGGACGGTAAAATGACCAAAGAAGAATTGGCCGGCATGATGTTCGAGTCACTAAAGAAACTGAAGGCGTTACCCGATAGCGTGACCGTATATCCTGCTCATGGTCCCGGCTCTGCATGCGGGAAAAATATCGGCAAAGAAACCTGGTCAACCATCGGCCAGCAAAAGCAAACGAATTACGCGATGCTGATCACCGACAAAACGGAATTCATTCGCACTTTAACGGATGGACTTTCTGCACCGCCGCAATACTTTTTTGAAGATGCGATGATTAATAAGCGCGGTTATGAAAATATTGACACCGTGTTGGAGCGCAATTCAAAAGCATTAAAACCTGAAGAGGTAAAGGCTGCCATGCAACAAGGCGCACTGGTTCTGGACACACGAACTCCCGACGAATTTGAATCCGGTTTTATTCCCGGTGCTTTAAATATCGGACTTGATGGCACGTATGCTGTTTGGGTAGGAACGTTAATTGACATTACTAAGCCGCTAATTGTAGTAGCTGCTCCGGGTAAAGAACGTGAAGCTGTATTGCGTTTGGCGCGCGTCGGCTACGAAAATGTTGATGGCTATGTTGATGGCGGGATGCCTCAGTGGATCGCATCCGGAATGACAGTTGATAAAGTACATTCAATTAATCCGGCAGAATTTGCTGCTGATGTGCGTTCGGGTAATCATCGTAAGATTGTGGATGTCCGTCGACCGGGAGAATTTGAATCGGGACATGTGGAAGGCGCACAATTGATGTGTCTGACACAGTTTGGAAATACCGAGAACTTAAAGGCACTTGAACCTGACGAGCCCATCTACATTCATTGTGCGGGCGGTTATCGTTCCATGATTGCCACTTCAATTTTGAAGCAGCACGGGTTTACGGATATCATCAATGTGCGTAAAGGCTGGAGCGGTATTAAAAACGAAGATCTGCCGAAGGTAATTCCCGCAACTGCTTAAAGTAACTTGAAGCTATAGCCTTGTTCCTTACAATACTTGATGTATTCGGGCAAGGCCGGCAACATGCGTTCAGCAGCTTTCTCACTGTCGTGCCATACTACAACAGATCCCGGACGTGTGGCTTTACACGTTGGTTTCAAGCAGTCTTCTGCAGTTAACGTTTGATCAAAATCATACGACAACACATCCCACATGATGATGCGATAGTGCTGCTTTAACGCATTAAATTGTTGACGCGTAATTCTGCCGTACGGCGGGCGAAACAAATCCGATGCAACCACCTGCTGACACGCAACAACTTCTTTAAGATAATCACGCAACGGTGTTTTCCAGCCGTCCTTGTGGGTCATGGTGTGATTGCCGACGTGATGACCTTCCTGTAAAATACGGTTGTAACAACTACTATACTTCTCAACGTTGGCGCCAACACAAAAGAAATTCGCCTTTACATCATGTTGTTTCAGAATTTCCAACACAGCAGTTGTAATCTCGGGATGTGGCCCATCATCGAACGTGAGATACACCGATTTACCGGAAATAGGAACCCTCCACTGAGCACCGGAATAATATTTCCTGATGATCTGTGGAGGGCGTGTGATGCGAATCATTCGCTAAAGTTTAGCGCTTGGTTGCAGGTAAACTTTCCGGAGTTGGCGGAAGTGTTTCCGTACGCAACTTCTCTAATAAAGTATCGAACGGCAATTTCGGCTTCTGCTGACGGAACTGATTTGGCGACTGAATACCTAGCTTTCCTAAACGTCCGTCGTATTCTGTCATCATATCTGTATGACCGTAATCACCGGCATATTGCGCCAACATTTGCATTGCAGACTGTAAACGGTTCACATCTGATTTGTAATCGCCACGTTTATCGTTGAGGCCTTTGTAGAACACATATTCCTCTTCGCACATATCGAACAATTGACGCGATAACTTCTTGCCTTTATCAGCAGCACCTGCAGTGAAATAACCTTGAACCATATACACCATTGCAGGCTCGTATGGCACGTGCTTCTCCGGCATTACGGCTAAACACTTATCCAACACCTGCACTGCTTTCTGACCCTTGCCTTCATCGTTCAGCAACTTCGCAAGTGTCATCATTTGCAAACGCTGGTTAGTAGTGAAACGCAAATTATTTTCATCCATGTAGATGTTCTTTGTCGTGTCATCTAAACCTCCCCAAACAAATTGGTTCATGATTTTATTGTACATGATATCCGTATCACATCCAACAGGTTCACCGAACATGCCTTCCTGCGAAGCTTTCAATGGAACCAGACGATACGCCAATCCTTCGAGGCGGAAGAAATCTTCCATATCCAGATATGCACCTGAACCAGCAGTTACCGCGAAGTAAATAGGACGCTTCCAGTTATTGGTTGCTAATAAATCCAGCATCATCAAATCTGCTTTCAACAGATAGCGCTTATTGATCGTCCATTCAATACGATCTAAAATCAAGCTATCAGGAGTGTTGGCAGGAACAGTTCCGTTAGCTTTCACCAACTTCTTGTCCACCGGAATCCAAACACGATTTGTAGGTAATGTATATACGGTATCAGTATACATTTCGTTGTTGTCGTCCTGACCTGTTCTCACTTCAGTAACCTGAGGGTCGTTGTTAATGATCATGTCGATCAACTGACGCGCGCTCATTGCAGGTAATGCTGTGCCTTCCGGAACTTCAGGGAAAAACACTTGCTCTGCAGAACCCTGACGGTATTTGTGTGCAGGTAACGAGAACGGCACAGGATCAGAATCGTAAGCCTTACGAACGGATTGCTCAATGTACCAATCTGTATTCAACAGCGACAAGTTTAACACGCGTACATCCGTACGATAACCTTCTGCTTCTTGCGCGTACCACAATGGAAATGTATCGTTATCACCATTGGTAAATATTACACCGTTCTTATCAACGGTTGACAAATAATTCTTAGCGAAGTCGCGCGCAGTATAACGGTATGAACGGTTGTGATCATCCCAACCCTGAGCAGCCATAATATATGGAACCGTACAGCTGGCAACAGTTGCAATTCCAACACCTGCAATACCCGCCATTTTCGCGTAACGTGCAAGAAAATCATAAATAGCGTACACGCCAAAACCAATCCACATTGCAAAAGCATAGAACGATCCTGCATAAGCGTAGTCACGTTCGCGTGGCTGCAAAGGATATTGGTTAAGGTAGAATACGATGGCCAACCCTGTAAACAAGAACATCAGCGTTACCACCAAACCATTCTTCCAATCTTTAGAAACCTGGAAGAACAGACCAATTAACCCAAGAATTAAAGGCAACATGAAGAACTTGTTGTTCGCAGCATTTTCGCGAAGACGTTTAGGCGCTTTGCCCATATCAATTTTGTCCGTTGCAGATAAACCGGATTGCCAGTTACCGTCTGTAATATTTCCGTGGCCCTGAATATCATTTTGCTTTCCTGCGAAATTCCACATAAAATAACGCATGTACATCCAACCAATCTGGTAGTTGAAGAAATACTTCAAGTTTGCTCCAAAACTCGGACGGGTTAAGGTTGTAGTTTGCAAACCTTCAGCAGTGCGCACTTGCACTTTAACGCGTACGTTGTTGCGCTTTACATCTCCCCAATGTTCGTATTCACGCTTATGGCTCGACTGATTCATTTCCCACATACGCGGTAAAATGGTGCTCATTTCCGGAGCCCAGTTGTACTTTGTTTGTTTGCGATGATCGATAATTTGATAGTCACCGTTAGACTCATTCTTAGCATATACCGGATTGCCGTCATCAGCAGGATTGCTGTAATCTAATGTAGCGTTGTAATATGGGCCATATAACAACGGCCAATCTCCGTATTGTTCGCGTTGCAAATACGACAACAAGCTGATGGCGTTTTCAGGGTTGTTTTCATCCATCGGTGTATTAGCCTGAGAGCGGATAACCAAAACGAAGAATGTAGAATAACCGATTAGCATAACACTAAACGATAAGAGGATGGTGTTGAGCAAATGACGATTATCTTTGAAATAATAAATCAACGCCGCAACGCCACCCGCAGTAATGAAAGGCAAGGCCACTGATGAATACATCAATGCAGCGATTACAGTAATTCCGAAGAACGCACCCGTAACATAAATAAAGCGCTTATATAATTTTTCACCACCTGCAGATGTGTACTGCATTCCTGTAACAATCATTCCGATCAACAACAAGAAATAAATTATCGTACCGAAGTTGAATGGTAATCCGATGGTATTCACAAAGAACAACTCATAGTTGGCGGCTGCACTTACAACACCCGGAATAATTCCGTTCTGAATTACTCCCAATAATCCAACCGCTACTAATAAAGAAATGATGAGTCCTTTGAATGTGTATTCGTATTTTTTGAAATACACAATCATGACAATAGCAGGAATAGCCAACAAGTTCAATAAGTGCACACCGATAGATAATCCCATCATAAAAGCAATAAACACAATCCATTTATCAGCACGTGGCGTATCATCGGCATCCCAGCGTAATATTGCCCAGAAAACTAAAGCTGTAAAGAATGAGGACATCGCGTATACTTCACCTTCAACTGCCGAAAACCAGAAAGAATCTGAAAACGTATAAGCCAAAGAACCGATTGCTGCACTGGCAAACACCGCCCACATACGAGCATCACTCAACTCGTGGCCCATGGAAGCCACCAATTTACGACCTAACAACGTTAACGACCAGAACATAAACAAGATGGTAAACGCACTGGCTAATCCCGACATGATGTTAATCATTGCGGCACCACCGTCAGCTCCGGAGCCGAACAAGGAGAAAAAGCGTCCAAACAACAAGAACGTCGGAGCTCCCGGC
Source organism: Bacteroidota bacterium (assembly GCA_021299855.1). Classification (GTDB taxonomy): domain Bacteria; phylum Bacteroidota; class Bacteroidia; order Palsa-965; family Palsa-965. The sequence goes on from JAJTEY010000014.1 coordinate 7,625, forward strand.
GGGTGACCTACTTCCAGCTTTAAACAAGAAAGGATGTACTCGCCACAGTCCCAGAAGCTTGTGGTTGGTTCAATGGTGGAAACATAGGTAAATGCCGCGATAGCGAACACCACCCAGCCGATAATGTTATTAAGCAGTTTGTACTTGGAAACCATGCCTGAATTTTGTAAATGATATGCGGGCGAAGATAGGAAATTGCGGGGGAGTCGCAGTGTTAAATAAGCAGATTCCCAACTAAAATTTTGTGAAAATGAAATAACTTTTTACTTTTGTCGCCCATTGCTGAAATGCAATTGATGCCCGATCGTCTAATGGCAGGACTTCAGATTTTGGTTCTGACTGTGTTGGTTCGAATCCAGCTCGGGCAACAAAGCCACCTTCAAGGGTGGCTTTTTTCATTTTTCGCTTGCTCCTGATGGAACTCCCCTTTGGATAATTAAGCTACCTTTGCGCCAATGCAAATTCAAGTCATGAAATCAAAGATTCACCGCGTGAAAGTAACGCAGGCGGATCTGAACTACATCGGCAGTATTACCATCGACGAAAATCTGATGGATGCTGCCAATCTTATCGAAAACGAAAAGGTACAAGTCGTTAACATTAACAACGGCGAACGTTTGGAAACATACGTCATTAAAGGCGGCAGAGGAACCGGAACAATTTGTTTGAACGGCCCTGCGGCTCGTAAGGTGGCTGTTGGTGATATCGTTCTCGTTATTTCATACGCGTTAATGGAAGTGGAGGCAGCGAAATCGTTCACGCCTACAGTCATTTTCCCGGATGAAAACACCAATCAATTAAAATCCTGATACATTGAAAGGACGCGCGGGTCAGATCATACAGTTTGTCCTGTTTTTCGGACTTGGAGCGGGTTTGCTGTGGTGGCAATACAGCCGTTTCACAGATGTACAACGTGAACAGTTTTTAAACGGCATTCGCAATGCAAACTATTACTGGTTTGCGGTGGCGATGGGAATTGGCGCATTGTCGCATTTGTTCCGTGCGTTACGTTGGGAAATGCTGTTGCAACCACTCGGGCACAAATCAGGTTTGGGCAATCGATTTACGGCTGTAATGGTGGCTTATCTTGCTAACTACGCATTTCCACGGCTTGGTGAAGTATCGCGCTGCGGCTTAATTAAACGCACCGATAACATTCCATTCAGCGAAGCATTCGGCACCGTTGTCGTAGAGCGTATCATTGATGTTTTATGCCTCGGATTAATTTTCGTCCTGGTATTGTTATTCCAGTTTGCCGGACTAAAAAGTTTGTGGTTGGAATACATCTGGGATCCTGCTGCAGTTAAGCTTAGCGCCTTGTATGCACAGCCCGTGAAATTTTACATTGCATTAGGAAGTGTAATCGCCATTGTAAGTGCAATATATTGGTTCCGAAAAAAATTTGTCGGTTTGTTTTCTTCCAAAGCGCTCGCTTTTCTGAAAGGTATTCGTGATGGCGTGTTGTCAGTAAAGCAAGTAAAACAGTCCGTTCTTTTCATTGTGTATTCGCTTGGTATTTGGGGCGGATATTTACTGAGCTTATACGTTTGTTTTTTCTGTTTTCCCGAAACACAACACTTAACCATGAACATGGCGTTGATCTTGCTATTGTTCGGCACGTTTGGTGTGGCTTTTACTCCGGGAGGAATTGGTGCTTATCAACTGATCGTAACCGCGCTTATGATTCGGTTAACGCCGGAAACAGAACCGGCGGCGGCTTCGTTTTCCTGGTTGTGCTGGGGATCGCAGGTAGCTACGGTTGTAGTATTTACGGGCATTGCATTTCTTATTCAACCATTGCTAAATAAAGTAAAAGCATGACCTACAACGAAATTATCAGTGCTAAAATTTTTTCTCGGGAAGAATTGGTGCGTAAAGTCCAGCGCCTGCAGTACTTCGGAAAGAAGGTCGTTTTTACCAACGGATGTTTCGATTTGCTGCACCTCGGGCACGTGGATTACTTAGCAAAAGCAAAAGACTGTGGCGACTTTTTAATTGTAGCTGTTAATGCCGATGAATCTGTTAAGCGTTTAAACAAAGGGGATAGTCGTCCGATACAAGACGAACATTCCCGTGCGATGATTATTGCCAACCTGCATGTTGTTGACGCGGTAATTGTTTTTAACGAAGAGACGCCGTACGAACTGATTGCTGCACTTGTTCCCAACGTATTAGTGAAAGGAGCCGATTATCGTGTGGAACAAATTGCAGGACATGATGTTGTTTTGCAACACGGCGGAAAAGTGGAATTGATTGAATTGGTGCAAGGATATTCTACCAGCGCCATCGAGAAAAAAATTAAGGAAGCGTAAATTTCGATACGCCACATGGCTAAAACAAAAACACAATTCTTCTGCCAGAACTGCGGCACTTCATCTCCGAAATGGATCGGCAAATGTCCTTCCTGCGGTGAATGGAACACGTACGTGGAAGAAATTGTAGCCAAATCGAATGATCCTCGCTCCTCTCCTTTCTCTTCAAAGAATACCGGTCGTGCGCCAAAACCATTGAAGTTAAACGAAATCAGCGGCACAGAAGAGCATCGTATTCCACTTGTTGATCAGGAACTGAACCGTGTACTTGGCGGAGGATTGGTACCCGGATCGTTGATATTGTTTGGAGGTGAGCCGGGCATCGGTAAATCGACTTTAATGTTGCAACTCGCCACGCAGGAAAAGAACCTTCGTGTGTTATATGTTTCCGGCGAAGAAAGTGAGCAACAAATAAAAATGCGTGCGGAGCGAATCGGCATAGCGAATGAAAATTGTTTTGTGTTGACAGAAACGAATACACAAAACATATTTCAACAGATTGCGCAGATAGAACCACAACTGCTTATAGTAGATTCCATTCAGACATTACATACCGCACATGTTGAATCGTCGCCCGGAAGTGTTTCTCAGGTTCGCGAATGCGCCGGCGAATTGCTGCGCTATGCGAAAGAATCAAATGTTCCTGTTTTTCTGATCGGTCACATCACCAAAGAAGGATCGCTTGCCGGACCGAAAGTATTGGAACACATGGTGGACACCGTGTTGCAATTCGAAGGCGATCGCAATCATGTGTACCGACTTTTGCGCACGATTAAAAATCGATTTGGCTCAACGAATGAACTGGGCATTTACGAAATGCAAGGCAGCGGTTTACGTGAAGTCGCGAATCCGTCCGAAATATTAATTACTGCGCGCGATGAACAAGTTAGCGGCGTAACCATTGCAGTGTTAATGGAAGGCTTACGCCCTATGCTGATTGAGACACAAGCCTTGGTGAGCACAGCTGCGTATGGCACTCCACAACGTTCTTCTACAGGATTTGACCTTCGTCGATTAGCGATGTTGTTGGCTGTTCTCGAAAAACGATGCGGATTCCGTTTAGGCACTAAAGATGTATTTCTGAATATCGCAGGAGGATTAAAAGTGGAAGATCCGGGAATTGACCTTGCCGTAGTTTGCGCTGTACTTTCTTCCAACGCCGATATTCCCATTCACAACAGTATTTGTTTCGCCGCAGAAGTCGGACTGAGTGGAGAAATTCGTCCCGTGCAACGCATTGAGCAACGCATTGCGGAAGCTGAAAAATTGGGATTTAAGGAAATTTATATTTCGAAATACCACAAGGGATTGAAGGCCGGTGATTACGGAATTCAGTTGCGACAGATGGGAAAAATTGAAGAAGTGTTTGCCGGATTATTCGGATAACGTTAACTCTTCAGCACAATACGGAATGTAGTGCCTTTATTAGGCTCGGAGCTTTTCACAAATATTTTCCCGTCATGATATTGCTCGATTATTCGTTTGCACAACGATAATCCCAAGCCCCATCCCCGTTGCTTTGTAGTAAAGCCCGGTTCGAAAATTGTTTTCTGCTTCGAGCGCGGAATACCCTTACCGTTATCTGTAATATCGATATAAACAAACTGTTGCTGATCGAAAACATCAATCGTGATTTTACCTTTTCCGTCCATCGCATCAACAGCATTGCGCATGATATTTTCAATTACCCAACCGAACAACGCAACATTCACGGAAGCCATCTTCACACCTGTTCCCGTGTATTCAATTTCCACTGTTTTTGGTGTTCGTGCACGCATGTATTCGATAGCCGTAGCAACAACTTCTACCATGTTTTCGTTATTCAACTTGGGCTGAGAACCGATTTTTGAAAAACGTTCGGTAATCATTTCCAGTCGCTGAATATCGCGGCTCATTTCCTTCAGCATAGATTCCTCCACACCTTTCATTTTCAAATATTCCACCCACGCAATAAGTGAAGAAAGCGGTGTTCCCAATTGATGGGCCGTTTCCTTCGCCATACCAACCCATACCAGATTCTGTTCTGCACGGCGTGATGTGCTGAACATCAAATACGCCACTACTAAAAACATACCGATAACTACAAATTGAAATACCGGGAAATAACGTAACTGTTGCAATTGCGGCGATTCCATGTAGTAAATCACGTTCTTTCTCCCCGCAGCCAATGTAACATTGATCGTATCGCCTTTTTCGCGCAACGTCTGAAACATGGTTTTCAAATAATTTGCCGAATCGAGGCGGATTTGTGCTGTGTCCAAATTACCATAAGCCAGGATTACGCTCGACAACGAGTCGGTATAAATTGCCGGTGCTGACGCAGGATTAGAAGCAACTTCCTTAATAAAAGATCGTTCGTTGTCTTCGAATGATTTACGAATGTCTTCGAATACTTCGGAGTCTTTATAAAACAAATAATGCTGCACTCCCGGACTGATTTCAATTCGAATTGAATCATGTTGCTTTCGCATTAATTCCAGTTGCTCCAACAAGTATTCTTGTTTGGAGTCGGATGCATCATCCAGATTCCTGAAGAGTAAAATTTTGCCTTTGCTATCCGTAAGAATTACAGGTACTGTTTCGTTTTCGCGGATTACCTGAAAGACGAAACCCAAAGCGGGGCTTGAATCATCAACTTGCGCTAACAGCCGATTGGCTTCAGCCCACAACTCCACTTTCTTGCGCTCTTCATGTGCAATTTTCGTGTACAATTCGCTGGTGGCTTCCATCATCAAAGCCTTTCTCCGCACGGCTTCCGCCCACAACTCTACGTTGCGTTTTTCGCTTTCTGCAATTTTCTGAACCAGCTGTGATGAATACCAAAGCGAAACGCCAACAATGGTCAATGCTGCGATCAGCAATAACCATTTCCATTGTTGTTTGCGGGAATAAATATTCATCAGGAAGGTTAAAGATAATCAATCACCATATTGCGTGGCAATTAAATTCCGGCGTGTGTGCGGAATAGTTTCACGGCGATAGCAAGAAGTATTATTCCGAACACTTTGCGTAACACAGCAACGCCACCTACACCAAGAAGTTTCTCCAACCTACCGATGTTTCTCAGGACAACATATATGATCCCCACGTTAACAACAACACCAATGACAATCGAGAGTACATCAAACTCTGCACGTAATGAAAGAATCGTTGTAAGTGTTCCTGTTCCGGCCAACAAAGGGAATGCTAATGGCATAACGGATGCAGTTGCAGGAACTTCGTCTTTGTACAATCGTATACCTAAAATCATTTCCAACGATAGAAAGAACAACACAAATGACCCTGCGATAGCAAAATCTGAAACGGTAATCCCGATTAGCGACAGGATTGGTTCGCCCACAAACAAAAAGCCAATCATAATTGCGAGAGAAACCAGCGATGCCTTTTTAGCATTCAAGTCGCCTACTTTTTGTTTTAAACCAATGATAACAGGAATAGAGCCTACTACATCAATAACGGCGAAAAGTACCATCGTTACAGTTCCAATTGCTTTCAGATCAAATTCCATATCAGCTATTTTGGGCAAAGGTAATCGCCATAGATAGACGAGCCAATTCCTGCTTATATTTACAGTAACTATGTTCGCACGAATACTGGTATCGTTCTGCCTTATACTCTCTGCCGCTTCTTCATGGGCGCAGGGCGATTTGCGTTTTTTCGGAACGGCGACAAAAGCAGGAAAACCACTAGCGGGAGCAACGGTTAATGTGCAGATGGATGGACAAGAAATCATCAATCTCACCACCGGTAAAAATGGAAAATTCAAATTCACCATTGACATCGGCCACCAATATAAAATCACGTATCGTGCGCCCGGATGTGTGGACATGTATATGACGATGGACTTAAGAGTTCCACCGGAAAAAGCGTGGATCTATCCTGACTATGTTACGGAAATTCCATTTTTCTCTCCGGGTGATCAAGCGGTGAAGACGGAACTGTTTGGAAAAAAACCGTTCATTAAAGTGATATTCAACGGTTCAAAAGGTTTTTATGATGATCCTTCATACCGCTTCGTTGATGAAATATTAAAAGATCCATTCGAAGATCAACGTGCCGCACAAGCTAAAAAAGATGCAGAAGATAAAGCGCGAAAGGAAGCCGAAGAGCGCGAACGACTTGCGCGTGAGTTGGAGTTAAAAAATCAGGATGCGGAGCGTGAGCGCAAGGAACGGGAAGAGCGTGATAAAAACAACAACGGCCAAAATACATCAACGGCCAACCCGATTCGAGAATCTGAAGGTGTAGAACTTCAACGCGAGAAAGAAGAACGCCTGCAACAAGAGCGCCGGAACAAAGTAGTGCGCGCGCAATACGAAAACAACTTGTTGAAATTGGTAGCGGAAAGTGAAAAGCGAACGAATCTGCAACGTTACAATAAGCGTAAAGAAGAAAGCGAGAGTAACTCTGTCGTTCAGGCAATGCGCCGTGAAGCAGATCGCAAAGCACAAAGTGATTATCTCATTCAGCTGCAAAAGGAGCGCAACAAGCAACAACTTGCTAATAAGCAAATAAAAGCGGAGCAGATTCGCAAATTGGTAGAAACGGTTGCGCGCATAGAGCGTGATGTGCATGCGGGCAAATTAAAACCTGTAGCGTCTGTGCAAGGATTGAACTATTCTCCACATCCGCATCGTGTGGTTGCTGTTGCAAGGAATTGGTTTCGTACGCTGGAGGAAGTAGTATTCTTTTGGCCCGGAAGCCGCATGATTGAATTGAAACAAGTCAAATACTGGTGGAGCACTTATTACTACATCGGAGAACGAGAAGTAACCGAAAAAGAATATTATGATGAGATGGCGCGCTACGATCGTCATTAGTATTTTGTTTGCTGCATTAACGTTGCACGCGCAAACTACCAGTTTCCTCTCGTACGGAGTGGAACAAGGACTTGTACAATCACAGGTGCAAAGCATTGTTCAGGATAACGAAGGAAATATGTGGATTGGCACATTAGCCGGTTTATCACGTTATAATGGTCGTGGATTTGAAAATTTCACCCGTCGTAACGGACTTGCGGAAGATTGGGTCACCACTTCATATAAAGATGCTCAAGGAGACATTTGGTTCGGACATTGGGCCGGTGGTGTGAGTCGTTACAATTCGAAAAGTAAAAAGTTTGAAAGTCTTAATCTGGAGGAGTATACGCGGTTTCGTTCGGTAACAGCAATAACGGAAGACCAGCAAGGATTTTTCTGGATTGCTACGGAAGGTGCGGGTATCTTCATTTACGATCCGGCAAAAAATAAAATGTTTTCTATTTCTGTGAAAGATGGATTGGCGAGCGAAAACGTTTATGATTTGTGTTTGGATGGAAACGGCAACATGTGGATTGCAACTGATCGCGGTGTTACCATTTGTGATACGCGAGGCGACATCAGTTCACCAACGGCTTACACCGATTTAAATGCTGACCGTGGTTTTCCATCGAATGCAATTACTGCTTTAGCATTGATAAACAAAACATCTGAGATGTGGGTAGGCACTGCGGATAAAGGTGTTATTGTGCTGCAACTTCCTAACAATTTTATTGGTCGCAACGCGCCTACGTTATTACCAAACCTGCGTGTTATTGGAGAAGAACAAGGTTTAACGTCAAGTTTTGTTGAAGATATCTGCCCCGACTCCAGAGGCAATATTTGGCTGGGAACTACAGGAGGCGGGGCTGTATTAATTACCCCGTTTCAAAGTTCGAATCGTCTTCAGGCGATTGATAAAGCTGTTGTTAAAGTATACAACACGCGTCAGGGATTGAACTATTTTAATGTGAAGAAAATTATTGAGGATCGCGAAGGAAATATTTGGATTGGCACAGATATAGGCTTGAATTTATATCGCGGTGAGCGATTTGTATTATTCGACAAACGCGATGGACTCTCCAATGATATTGTGTGGACCACACTCGTTGATAAAGCGGGCAACGTATGGCTGGGGACGAACGATGGATTAACACGACTTACGTTTAGCGGAAATACATCGGACAGTTCTTTTACCGTAACGAATTTTGGAATACCGGACGGACTGCTAAGTAATGTTGTGCTTTCGTTATTTGAAGATTCGCGTGGCACAATTTGGGCCGGAACCGGATTCGGAGGAGTGAGTAAATTGGAGAAAGGCTCTTCGCGATTTGAAACCTATACAACATCAGAAGGACTTGCCGGTGATATGGTGTATGCTATCAATGAAGACTTACGCGGAAACATTTGGGTGGGCACCAAAGAAGGTGTGTCGCGCATTGAAAATGGTAATGGTGCTATCCGTAAGTATTCTACCGACGATGGACTCGGGGGTAATAACGTGTACCGTATTTTCAGAGACAGCAAAGGAAATTTATGGTTTGGTGCACTCGGCGGCTATCTTTCTGTTTACGACGGTAAAACATTTACACGTTACGATGAGTCTAATGGAATCATTCATCGCTTCATACTTTGTATTAACGAAGATGCACAACAAAACATTTGGTTAGGTGCGTATGGAGGCGGCTTGTATAAATATGATGGTCGTGTGTTTCGTAATTATACTACTAAACACGGCATGTCTACTGAAACACCTTATGCGATTATCGCTGATGGCAACAATAAAATCTGGATTGGAAATTCAAGAGGCCTGGATGTCTTTAATCCGGTTGATTCCAGCTTCTCGCATTTCGGAAAGTCGGAAGGATTTAACGGCGTTGAAGTGAATCCTAATGCGGTGTTCGCTGACAAGAACGGCAACTTGTGGTTTGGTACAATAATGGGCGCAGTTCGTTATAGCGCCGGCGAGAATCGTTTAAATACGGTTGAACCTTTGACTACGTTAACCGGTTTGAAAATTTTTATGCGTGATGCTGAATTTCCTGAAAGTGCGGCATTCAACTACGATCAAAATCACTTAACGTTTTTATTCAACGGAGTTAGTTTAGCCAATCCTGAAAAAGTACGCTATATGTACAAGCTGGAAGGCTTCGACAAGGATTGGTCCCCTTTACCAACCACCCATCCGGAAGCCGTGTATTCCAATTTATCTCCCGGCGATTATACATTTCAGGTTAAGGCATGCAATAACGATGGCGTGTGGAATAAGGAAGCCGTAACGTACAAATTCACGATACATCCTCCATTCTGGCAAACAGCATTGTTCTATGTTTTTGTGGCATTGTTTGTTGGATTTAGCTTGTTCGGATTTGACAAATGGAGAACACGAAAACTCAAAAAACAAACACGTATTCTGGAAGAGAAAGTTGCAGAACGCACCAAAGAGTTGGCGTTTAAGAACGAAGAATTGGCTCAGAAAAATATCGAGGTTACTGATAGTATACGATATGCAAAACGTCTGCAAGATGCCATGCTGCAACCGTCGAAAGATGTACGTAAATCATTGCAGGAATCGTTTGTCTTATACAAGCCTAAAGATATCGTTTCCGGCGACTTTTACTTCATGCGTCAGCATGGTTCACGAATCTATCTGGCAGCTGTTGACTGCACAGGACATGGAGTTCCCGGTGCCTTTATGAGTATTATTACTAACGATATGCTGGAGTCGGTTGTAGAAAATAATCCGTCGGATTCTGCTGCAACACTGCTCGTCAAACTCAATCGTTTGATGAGCGATAAGATGCACCATGCTATTAATGACATGCAGGTTCGTGATGGTGTAGATATTGCTTTGGCGATTTTCAATACTGCAACGAACGAATTACAATATGCCGGAGCATACAATCAAATGTATGTTTTTAAAGATCGTCGCTTCACAGAATACAAAGGCGATAAAGTTTCTATCGGAAGTTACAAGGAGTATCCGGACAAGAACTACACCAACTACAACATTACATTAACAACCGGCGATAGTTTTTATCTGTTGTCTGATGGTTATGCTGATCAGTTTGGAGGACCACAAGGCAAGAAATTTAAACCTGCACAATTAAAGGCAGTGCTTCTAACCGTGCAAGATCATGAAATGTTTGAGCAATTGCGAATTCTGGATCAAACGATTGAAACATGGCGTGGTCACTTAGAACAAGTTGACGACATGCTCATAATTGGAGTGCGGGTGTAGTTTTAGCATTCGCAAATAAAGAGTTTCGAATCTTTGTTGCCTTTGTGCTTATACAACGACTCGAATCCTACATCCGCTATAATAAAGTTGACTTTTGGAGAACGATATTCTTCCACCACGTGCTGAATATCGAGATCACGTAATTCTTCTTTATCACCAAAGCGAATATACACGCGTGTTGTAAATTTCTTATCAAGTAATTCGTTTCCTGCAATACGACCACCGTTGAGAGCGCGCAGCTTATTCAACTTTTTGTACGCGTATTTGTAATTGTAAGTTAACGCCGAAATATCGGACAACACTGCGCTTCCCGTCGGATGACTTCCCGCGCCTTTACCTACAAAACTTTGTTTACACGAAAACGCTCCTTCTACTTCAATAGCGTTGTATTCGTATAGAATGTTAAACAACTCATCTTCCTTGCTGATAAAACGCGGCATCACGTACACACGAAATTTGTCTGCTGATTTCGCTGCACTGCCGATTAACTTGATGCGCAACCCTTTTTCACGCGCGTAGCGTATATCATCGAACGAAATATTCTGAATACCTAAAGTAAGAACGTCTTCCGGTTTCAAGACAACTCCGAATGCGTGCACAGACAACAAAATTGTTTTATACATCGTATCGAATCCGGCAACATCCAACCACGGATCTGCTTCCGCAAAGCCGCTTGCTTGCGCATCTTTCAACACATCACCATAATCCTTATTCTCCAATTCCATTCGTGTGAGAATGTAATTTGTTGTGCCGTTTAAAATGCCGCGTAAACTTCCCAGCAACTCATTGTCGTAATATTCCTCCAGTGTACGAATGATGGGAATACTACCTCCTGCAGCACCTTCGTATATCAGTGCTTTACCGGTATCTTCCTGAACCTTGAATAACTCCGCAAAATAGGTAGCCAACATTTTCTTACTGGCGCTTACGACATTCATACCATTATTCATTGCAGTTTTCGCAATGGCGTATGCCTCATCCGTATCGGTAATCATTTCAACTACAACATCCAGATCCTGACGGTTAAGAATATCATCTTTGTCGTAAGTAATCAATGATGCATCAACGCTCCGCTGTTTCTTCGGATCTTTCACTCCAATTCGGGCAATATTCGCCTGCAACACTTCGGAATGATTTAATACATCATACAAGCCCTGACCCACACAACCAAAGCCAAATAATGCCACTGAAATTTTCTCGTTGTTCATAGTTTAATTTATAAGTGCAATCCACACTCTGTTTTCGATCTATTTACCCACCGTCCTTCACGCCCTCTACCCTTTACCGTACAGTGATAACATCCTACCGAATGAAACCCTTGTTTAATAAGCGGATGTTCCGAAAGTCCGAACTCTTTCATATACGCTGCAGCTTGTGATTCCGTTAAATCAATAATCGGATAAAACTTTGTGATCTCTTCGCGGGGATCAAAAATATTCAACTGTTTACGAAACTTGTTCTGAGCGCCCATTAATCCGGAAATCCAAATTTTATAATTGGACTTGATTTTATCGAGCGGTTCAACTTTGTTAATGGAACAACACAAATCCGGATCCTTACTCCATGTTTGATCTTCACGCGTAAATGTGTTTTTCCATTCTTCCGGTTGTAGAGTAATTACATTCAGTTGAAGCAACTTCTTCAGGTCTTCTTTATACTGATGTGTTTCAGAAAAGTGATACGTTGTATCCAAAAAATAAACAGGATGCTGAGGAGCAACGCGGTGCAACAAATGCAGCAGGATCGCAGACGTTGTTCCAAACGACGACGTAAACAAAATATCGCGCTCAGAAAACTCAGCGAACAGCTGCTTCATCCGTTGTTCCGGATTCAGTGATAAATAAGCGCTACTTTTCTCCACCGCAGCGATCATAATCCCAACATGGTTTTTAAACTGATAATAACTACCAAAAATCCTACAAAAATGAGCCCATTACGCACCGAAATTTTAGTAGATAACCAGATAGAAAGTGGTGCTGCTGCCATACCTCCAATCATTAATCCGACAATAATCGTCCAGTGTTCGATACCAATCAGAAAGAAAAATGAGACAGTACTAATCACAGCCACAAAAAATTTCGCCGCATGTGCAGAACCGATCGTGTAACGCAAATCACGACCACCGGCGAGTAATGTTGATGTCACAATAGGTCCCCAACCGCCGCCACCAACAGAATCCAGAAACCCGCCTACGGCACCTAAAACTCCGATTCGCTTAATTTTTTGTTTCGGCTTCTTCACCATGATTGCCTTTCGGATAATTAAAATCCCTAAAAACAAAGTATAACACGCTACGAACGGTTTTAATACTTTGAGATTTGCATTTAATAAAGATGCCGTTAATGCGCCAAGCACAGCACCTATTGCACCTGGAATTAATAATGAACGAAAAAGTTTGCTATTAATATTTCTATAGCGCCAGTACACCAATGATGAAGTACCGGTAGTTAAAATTTCGGAAGCATGCATACTGGCACTTGCGACTGCAGGACTCACACCAAACGACATTAAAAATGTGGTTACACTCACTCCATAAGCCATTCCTAAAGCACCATCGATCATCTGCGCAACAAAGCCGCCCAATATCCACCATAAGATCGACTGATCAATTTGCGCAGTTGCAATGGTGATTCCGTCCCAAACTTCCGTTAACGGAATAAATGAAAAGAGCAAGTGCCCGATAACCATTAAGCTCAGCACTGACAATACATTCAGCACAACTTTGTACTTCCGTTTTACCGTATGCTTGGTCGCTGATTCTTCCACCAAAACTTTAGTGGCTTCGTTCAACACGCGTACTTTTTCTTTGAAGTCACCGCGCAGATGATCGCGGAGTTGATTGAGCTGCTGAGCAGAAGTAATCGTTTCGTCAGGAATGTTTTCAGATAAGACCTCTTTCAATCGCTTCGCCAAAGTAGGTGAAGTGCCATTAGTACTGATTCCTATTTTTAACGGACCCTTGCTCACCACTGCGCCTAAATAAAAGTCACAATAATCGGGACGATCGGCAGCGTTCAATAACAAACCACGGGCGTGAACATCATCGCGGATCAGTGCAGTTGTTGCGATATCGTCCACACAAGAAATAACGAGATGTTTTCCCTCCAAATCTTCCGGTGTGTAAGGTCTTTCCTCCAGAAAAACGTTTTTGTGCAAACGTGCGATGCTGCTTACTTCTTCAATGACTTCCAAGGCGACAATTGTAATTGTTACAGCCGGACTCTGTTGTAAGATATTGTTCAACTTCTCTAACGCCACCGCACCGCCACCAATAAGCAATACGTGCATGTGTTCCAATTTTAAAAAAACCGGAAACAACGTATTGTTCATTTTATCATTTGTAGTATGCGTGCTCATAGCGCAAGTTGGTGTTGAATAACAAATCGTATAATTCCGTGAGACTCTAATTCCGTGTTGGAACGTCGCAACAGCAGGTGCATACCTGTAACAGCAACTCCCCACTGCTCATTGAACTTATATCCAAAACCACCAAATATTCTGTTTTGATCAAGGACAGCAAAGTTAATACGAGTAGCTGCAATAATGAGCTCGTTGCCCAGTATTAAATAGGTGTTGCGTTGTTCGATAATATAACGATGCCATTCCACTCGAAAGCGCGCGCGAACAGTGGCGAATTTGTAGTTCGTTTCCGGTGTTGCTATGAATCGTTGTTCAACACGCACACGTTGTATGAACGTGCTTTTTGTCAATACCTGCTTAGCACCCCATTCTTGCCACAAGCGCCATTCACGACGAAACGCACCGTTATTGGGATTCGGGTACAAATGAAAACGTGCGTAACCAATCATTGCAGTATGATCATTTTTGAACTTGCGCTGAATTCCCTGGCGCCAAAGTATATTGAACCAGTCTCCATCGGTTAGTTCCAATCGGGCTTGCGCATCATTGAACAACTCCCACTTTTCGTTCAATACCAAGCGTTGCTGAAAACCGCCCCAAACAAGATAACGCGGAGTGATAGTGCGCTGCGCCAAAACCATCGCCGGCAACATCAGCATCCACGTTATCAATAGGATTATTGTAGTTCTTTTCACGGTGAATTAATTCAACAAATGATTTTCCAAAGCGAGTGTGTACAGCGCCTGCGGATGTTTTCGCACCACTTCTCCGATAACAATAACAGCCGGCGTTTTAATTCCTTCTTCTTGTACAACGCGCTCAATAGTATCTACAGAACCGATGGCAACATTCTCGGTGGGTAAAGATCCATTCTGAATTACAGCTACCGGTAAAGCACCCTTGCCGTATTGCTCATACACTTTTGTGATTTCCCGCAGTGAACTTAGACCCATTAAAATGATTACCGTTGCCTCTGATTGCGCAGCCAAATGAATGTCATTCGGAATTTCTCCTGCAGAATTTCGTCCCGTCAGCACCCAAAAGCTTTCGCTAATTCCACGATACGTTACAGGAATACCATGCAATGCAGGAACTCCTATCGAACTCGAAATACCGGGCACAACTGCCGTTTCAATATTAAAGCGATCAGCAAATTCCAGTTCTTCTGCCCCACGTCCAAACACAAAAGGATCGCCACCTTTCAACCGAACCACGTGTCCGTGTGAAAAGGCATAGTCAACGATAAGTGAGTTGATCTGATCTTGAGTAAGATGATGTGCACCTTTGCGTTTCCCCACGAAAATTTTAATAGCTTGATACGGAGCATATTTTAATAATTCGGAATTCACCAAAGCATCGTATAGAATGACATCTGCTTCACCCAACGCGTTAATTGCTTTAATGGTTATTAATTCAGGATCTCCGGGGCCTGCGCCGATAATTGTAAGTTTCGGTTGTTTATAATACGTATTCATGATTTCAAATTTTAGAAGTGATAAATTGTTGTTTTAAAAGGATGATTTGCAACAACAACATCGCATTCGACTATTCCGGAATAATTGAAGTCTTGATTTCATAGTCTTAGTTGGCATGAATGTTTTTCCGGTTCGCTAATCGCTTCTGAATAGTAGTATGCACAAACTCACGCGACTCCTTAAGGTACTTTTGCGTAAAGGCTTGTGTGGGCTGTTGCTCTTTAATTTGCAACACTGCTTGTGCGAAAGCGTTGTCGGGGAATCCGTAAGCTACACCAAAGTGCGTTTGAAATTCGCTAATGACGGAAAACTGACTATTCACTTGTATTCCATCATCTAACAAAACAGCTTTTGCTGCATGAATAATTGCATTGTAAGCATGATAAGCAGCATCCGCAAAGCGCGATTTATTGACCTGTTCTTCCGAAGCTCGAATAGCATCTTCGGCTTCATGCAACAATACAGTTACTAAGTCGATCTTCACTCCGGCGCATTCACCCACTCCCACAGCCAAAGCAAATTTTTTATCGGAATTCCAATCGATGAGCAGATCATCCGTGATATCGTCGGTTTCCCCAAATGCTTTCAACAATTGATAGAAATACATTTTACCCCGACGAAGAAAATATTCACGGTACGATTCGCCGGTTGCGTTATATTCGAAATCGTTGATTAAAACACGCAATACTGCAGGCGCACGTTTGCTCGGGAACTTGATAATTTTTTCTGCTGCAACACCTTTTCCACCACCAAGTACCAATTGTAACGCAGGAGCTACAGCACTTCGAATCTTCAGGGAACTTCCGTGAAAACCGATATCCGCCAATGCGTGCTGACCGCAACTGTTCATGCACCCGCTGATTTTTATCGTTAAGTCGCGTCTTCCGATGAAGTGCGGAAATTCATGTGCAACAACTTCTTCAAGCACAGCCGCAACTCTGGTACTGTTGGAAATACCGAGATTGCACGTGTCTGTACCAGGGCAAGATGTAATATCTCCTAATGCGCTTCCTCCCGGCAAATGCAAACCAAGAACTTGCAACGCCTGATACAAAGCGGGAACAGCCGATTCAGGAACAAAACGCAACAAAATACTTTGCTGAGGAGTTATGCGGCTATCTGATGACCGTGCGTAGTGATCGATAACATCAGCAAGTGCTGTCGCTGTTGTGGAAGCTAAATCACCACGAGGAATGCGCACATGCACAGCCACATATCCCGGTTGTTTCTGAGCGATTACGCTGCTGCGTATCCAAACATCGAATGCTTCAGAATTACTTTTCTTAAATGTGGTATAGATACTTTTCGATTCGTCTATGGCATTTTCAAAATCAGGAATATTCACGTGTTGTGCTGCAAGTCCTTGTTTTTCTTCTTGTACCAAACGCAGCAATTCTTCAATTCCGATTTTATGGAGTAAGTATTTCAATCGTGCTTTATTTCTGTTGTTGCGCTCACCATGTCGGTCGAACACACGGAGCAA
>JAJTEY010000081.1 GCA_021299855.1 Bacteroidota bacterium
GGAAAGCCGATCTCCGCGTTCCAGGCTATCGCTTTCAAATTAGCAGATATGGCTACGGAAATAGAAGCGGCTGAATTGTTGACATTCCTCGCCGCTGATAAAAAGAACAAAGGTCAGAAAATGACCAAAGAAGGTGCGTTCTGTAAATACTACGCTTCTGAAGTTGCTGTTCGAACTGCGAATGAAGCCGTTCAGATTTTTGGTGGTTACGGTTATACCAAAGACTTTCCGGTAGAGAAACATTATCGCGATGCGAAGTTGTGCACTATCGGTGAGGGAACTTCAGAGATTCAGAAGTTGGTTATTTCCCGTGAAGTGTTAAAGTAATAAGTCGAATATCAAACCGCCCGTAACGCCTTATTACCGATCATCCTCTTGTCAGGAAAAAGTAGTAGTCAACGTGTTATCTTCAGTTATTATTAATAGTCAGTTAAATTAATTCCAATGAAAAAAATAAGTATTGCCATTGCTGCCGCGCTCACAGTAAGTATGTCGTGGGCGCAAACAGCCCCGGAAAACTGGTTTAATCTTTCTTACAAGCAAGATAAAGTTCGCGGTGTAGGAACAGAAAAAATGTACAAAGAACTGGTTGGTTCTAAAAAGCCCGACACAATTATCGTTGCGGTAATTGACGGTGGTGTGGATTATACACACGAAGATTTAAAAGATGTAATGTGGCGCAATCCGGGCGAAATTCCGGGCAACGGAATTGACGACGACAAGAACGGATACGTAGATGATATCTACGGATGGAATTTTATCGGTGGAAAAGACGGCAAGAACGTTCATTACGATAACCTTGAACTAGTGCGTCAGTTGCGTCCTTTAGATAAGCGTTTCGCAAAGCGTGATCCCGGCTCTATCAAGGCCGATGAAAAAGCGGATTACGATCGTTACCTGAAGTTGAAGGCGGATCACGCCGCAATTCGCGAAAGCACACAAAGTGATGAAGTTGACTGTGCGCAAAGCTGAAGATTTGTCGAAGTTGCAGAAGGACATCAATGATGGTAAGAAGCAAATTGATGCGCGTCTGAATTATCATTTGAATTTAGAATTCGACCCACGTGGTATTGTTGGTGATAACTACGATGATCAAAATGAACGTTATTATGGCAACCCGGATATCAAAGGTCCTGACGCAGGTCACGGCACTCACGTGGCAGGTATTATTGCAGCGAACCGTTTCAATAATGTAGGAATTTGGGGTGTTGCGAACGCGGTTAAAATCATGGGTATTCGTTGTGTTCCTGATGGTGACGAGCGCGATAAAGACGTTGCAAATAGTATTCGTTACGCGGTTGACAATGGAGCCAAAATCATCAACATGTCTTTCGGGAAATCCTATGGACATAACAAAATTGTCGTAGATGACGCTGTTCGTTATGCTGAACTTAATGGAGTTCTGTTGATTCACGCCGCCGGAAATGATAGCAAGAACAACGATCTGTCCGATATTTTTCCTAACGATAATTTCGCTGTAGCCGGAGGGGGTGAAGCGGGGAATTGGATTGAGGTGGGAGCATTGTCATGGAAATCCGGTAAAAAATCTGCTGCCCCTTTCACCAATTATGGTCAAGTCAAAGTTGATGTATTTGCTCCGGGAGTAGATATCATGTCTTGCGAAGATAACGGCGGTTATGTGAAACACAGCGGAACATCAATGGCAGCGCCGGTTTGCGCTGGTGTTGCAGCAGTAATCTGGTCGTATCACCCAACGTTAACTGTAGTACAGGTGAAGCAAATTATCGAATCCTCTTCGGATAAATCATTGAAGAAAAAGAAGGTGATTATTCCGGGTGAAAAGAAGAAGAAAGTGAAGTTTGGAACGTTAAGTAAAACAGGAGGCGTAGTTGATTTGTACGCGGCATTCCAAATGGCAGGTACAATGGCAGGTAGATAGTTGTTTGACGAAGACAATTACTGTTGCATAAAATATTGTATATTCGCCACACGGTTGAACTTTTTTGGTATTAGTGTGCTTTAAATGTGCACAATCACGTTGAGGTCAATTAATGTGGAGTCAAGAAAACCAGTCTAAAAAACAGCGAGTTTCTGAAAATCGTAAAGAGTAGGAATAGATCAAATCTAAACAAACAATGAAAAAATTTCTGTCTATTATTGGTACAGTTGTCTTGTCCACTGTTATTCTAACAAGTTGTGGGGGAGATGAAAAGAAAGAAACATCAGAAGTGACAATTAAGCCGAAAAGCACGAGTATTAAGGGTGACTTGGGCGCTTATTTTGAGGTTATAGACAAAGATTATGTGCTCAAGGTAGAAGAAGGTTCTTTTTCGGGGGGGGCAATTATTTCGGTAGAGGTAAAGCGCACTGATAAGGATTTTGATTTTCCAACTGACAACATCAACCCTTTTGGTACTAATGGCGGAGAGGATTATCACGTAGGTTTTGGTATTGAATTACTAGGCGAGTCTGGACCTGTGACCGTCAAGCAAGCTACAGAAGGTGGTATGGGTGGTCCTTATTCATCAGAAGACGTAACCGGCTTGATGAAACTTAAAAAGGGAGAGACGGGATACATTCGTTGGTCTGTTGATAAATTAGATGGCTTGAAATCTTTTCAATTGTCATCTGCTTTACAAAAGGAGGAGCGTCCTGAATCATCCTCTTCAGGTGATGATGCAGCAGGCGATTGTGAACAGTTCTGCTCTGATTATGAGGCGTTCGCAGATGATTATGTTGCTTTTATGAAAAAATATAAGGCCAACCCAACCGATCCTTCAATGATGTCGGAGTATTCTGAAATGATGAGCAAGGCTGCTGACATGCAGGAAAGCTCCAAGTCATGCACTGCTGATGCAAAGGTTGCTGGTAGAATTAGCAAGGCTGTTGCAAAAATAGCTAATGCAGCACTTTAATTTCGGACAGCACAAATGCTGTTGTTAGAAAAAATGAGAATTATTAGTGCGTCTTGAGTTCAATGAAATTGTTGGCGCTGTATTTAATATGTACAGCTTTAACTTAGGACATTAATTAAGAAGGAGATCAATTTGATCTCCTTCTTTTATGAATAACGCTGACGAAATTCTTCTTGCGCTTTGAAATAATCTTCCGGTAATCCGATGTCTACAAAGTATCCTTCGGTTCGGTAGCCTTGAAATTGCAGGCGTTGTGCATAGCGTGCAAAGAAATCATACTCAATCGAAAATGCTTGATCTTCGGGTGTATGTTGCAAAAAACTTTTTTTACGAATAATGTATAAACCCGCATTAATAAGCTGCTTCCCGGCAAACTCTTCCGACTTCTCACGAAAAGCTTTA
Source organism: Bacteroidota bacterium (assembly GCA_021299855.1). Lineage (GTDB taxonomy): Bacteria > Bacteroidota > Bacteroidia > Palsa-965 > Palsa-965. The sequence continues at coordinate 3,279 of JAJTEY010000081.1, forward strand.
ACACGTTTCCCGTCTAATTCAATGGTTCCGTAACGCGCGCCGTCATCTACATCACGCAATGCCATACTCACATCGGCAGAACTTTCCAGATGAAATTCATAAAATGGTTTCAACGGGAAGTCAAACCACGAATCGCCGTTAAGCACTAAAACGTGTGCGCTGCTGCACTTTTGCAAAGCAAGACGTATGCCGCCACCTGTTCCCAATGGCGTTTCCTCTACGGCATAGGAAATTTCCATTCCGGCGTACGATTCGCCGAAGTGTTGAATTACTTGTTCCGATAAATATCCGACTGATAATACTACGCGAGAAATTCCGGATTGTGCTAATCGCGATAATACGTAATGTAGAAATGGCTTTCCGGCAACAGGCGCCATGGGTTTGGGTACATCACTAACAACTGTTTTTAGTCGTGTTCCAAAACCGCCCGCCAATACAACCGCTTCGTTGATCATTTTGGAAACAATGTGGTTTCAACAATTTCACAAACGGTGTGACCGAGCAACATGTGACATTCCTGAATACGTGGCGTATCGCGTGAAGGAATAGCAAACAACAAATCACAATGTTCTTTCATTTTACCTCCGCCTTCACCGGTGAATCCGACAGTTGTAATGCCCATTTCTTTCGCCTTAATCAAGGCATTGACAACGTTTCCCGAATTACCGCTGGTCGATAGTCCGATCAGTACATCTCCTTTTTTGCCAATGCCGCTAATCAAACGACTGTAGATTAAATCGTATGCATAATCATTTGCGACAGCAGTGATGTAGGATGTATTTACGTGTAATGCTTCCGACGATAATGCAGGACGATCGTAATAAAATCGTCCGGTAAGTTCTGCGGCTAAATGTTGCGCATCTGCAGCACTGCCACCGTTTCCGGCCCACAGCACTTTCCCGCCGTTGTTGTAGCAGGCAACAATTATTTCCGCAAGTTTATTTGTTGTTTGTAATAGCGCCGTGTTTTCAAGTAATGATTGCTTCAGCTGAATGGAACTCGTAATGCGCTCTCTAATCAATGATTGATTGTCCATGTTGTTAAACCTTGTGAGGTAAAGGTAAAAGATTTGGTACTTCCTCCGAATGCCCGCAATGTTTCATCCACTTTTAGTTTTGTAGTGCCCGGACAATAGAAAAACATGAAACCACCACCGCCTGCACCGGAAATTTTCCCTCCGGTTGCTCCGGCGTGTAATGCTGCTTCGTAAATATTATCCAGCTGATCATTAGTGATTGCACTGGCCATCTTCTTCTTGTTTAACCAACCTAAATTCAGGATCGTTCCAATCTCATCAACATTGCCGCGCAACAAGCATTCTTTCATCAACTGAGCTTGCTCTTTAAGTTTGTGCATGGCCTCGATGGCTTCCATGTTGTTCTTTTTCACGTTCTCTACCTGATGTGTAATAATCTGCGCAGAGTCACGTCGGGTTTCTGTGAAGTACAGCAGTAAATTCATCTCTAATTCATTCAGAACGTCTTGCTTAATGCTCAGCGGATTCACAATCACTTTGTCATTTCCGAAAAATTCCAAATAATTCACACCGCCAAAAGTCGCTGCATATTGATCTTGTTTGCCGCCCGCCATTTTCATTTCAATACGCTCTATTTCAAACGCCATATGCGCAATGTCGTATTGTCCTAACGGTAACTGAAGCCACTCTTTGAAAGCGCCAAGAATAGCCACCATTAATGTTGACGAAGTGCCTAATCCTGATCCTTGTGGAGCTTCAATCCACGTGGTTAATCGAAACGATAAATGTTGTTTGGTAAACTCTCGCACAATACGATTATACACCCCGGCTTGTAATTCATAATCGCGGTTATCAAATGGAATGTAATTGTCTGCAGTAAAGGAGTACCGCATGCCCGAACTTCCGGTTATGAATTCAATTTTGCCGTCGTTTGTTGGTTCTAATACCGCGTAAGCATAACTGCTGATAGTGGCGTTTAGTATCGCGCCTCCGTGCAAATCAGAATAGGGAGAAACATCGGTGCCGCCACCGGCCAAACCTAAACGTAGTGGTGCTTTACTTTTTATAATCATCTTAACTGTGTAGCGTACGTTGATATAAAGTTTCAAATGCAGCGGTCATCACTTCCCAACTGTATTTCGATTTTTCTTGAATTGTTGCGGTCTGAAAACTATCAAATCGCTGCTGCTCGTAGAAGTCAACGATAGCGTCAGCAATATCTTTGGGCGTGGGCGGTACTACGTAGCCTGATTTTCCGTGCTCAATAATTTCACCCAAACCACCAACATTAGTAACCAAAGAAGGTCGGTCAAACTGTAATGCGATTTTTGTTACACCACTTTGTGTTGCGGTATGATACGTTTGCGTTACAAAATCGCAGGCACTGAAATACCATTGCACATCCTGATTCGGAATAAAATGTGTGTGCAATAACACGGCACTTTGCAATTGTAATCGCTGAATAATTTCATCGTAATACGCGCGATCTTCGTAAAATTCCCCGGCTACAATGAGTTGAATATTCATTGCTTTGACGCGGCTATCTGCCATGGCTTCCAGCAGCAAATCCAATCCTTTGTAACGTCGAATCAAACCAAAAAATAATAAATATTTTCCGTTTTCATCTAGTTGCAAATGTTGTCGTGCCGCAGCGCGCGTTGAGGGCTCACCAAACGACGTGTACAAAGGATGTTCAGAAAAAATCATATTCTCACTCGTGGTGAATTGCTTTAAATCGCCCAGCACCTTTTGTGACATGGTTAAATAACCGTGACAGCTTTTCAGGAAATAGGATGAAAACGCGTTGTCTCCGGGCCGCTTTTCATGCGGAATGGCGTTATCCACCAGTGAGATTACTTTCGTGTGTTTATTTTTGGCTGCTATGCGAGCAATCGTGCCCAAAGCGGGCCCCATAAACGGCAACCAGTAGCGGATGATCAGATAATCGGGTCGCTCTTTGCGAATAGTTCTTCCGACTTTAATCCAGTTCAACGGATTCACGGAATTGATCAGCGACCGAATAGTAATTCCGTCCGGCTTCGGTCCATCATCGTACTGTGTTGTGCCGGGAAATAAAAATCCGGGAT
>JAJTEY010000082.1 GCA_021299855.1 Bacteroidota bacterium
TTGATTCCACAATCCAATGTTCCAGCCGTTGTTGCGATAGTGAACGGAACCAATTCCAATTCCGGCCGAACTGATGTGGTGTTCGTAATCGGACTTATCGCCGTTTGTAGCAACGCCATTGGGAAATATTCCGTACGTATCTTCTACTTTGTACCAATTGACCGTGGAGCGGGGAGAGATCGCCCATATCCAACCGCCTTCAAATTTGAATTTCCCTGCCCGCTGTTGCAACCAAATTCCATTTTCTTTAGTAGGCATCATTCGCCCGTCTTGACCATTGATAAATGGAGTGTTGAGTAATTGTTTTCCTAATGTAGCATTCCCGTTTTTCCAATAACCACGCAGGTATAATTTCTCCAAACGATCCAGGTCGTGTTTATTGTTAGGATCTTCAATGTCGAATAAGCCAAGCTCGTAACGATTTAAAGAATTGGTCAGTGAATCGCGCATGTCCATATCGGATGAAACTAGATTATGCGTAAAGAAGCCACTTACTCCAATTTGAAAATGTTTATAAATGCGTGTTTCATAACCGATACCTGCGCCAACGGCTAATGCCCAACTATCCATCAGTCCGGCTGAATTATCTGTAGCCATTGCAAACATTCGGGCATGTCCTTCAAACTTGCCTTTACATACTGCAGTGCGGAATGAACACGTATCTAACTCGCTGTGGTGTTCACCGTGTTGTGCTTTGGAAACGGTTGTGCTTACCCAGCCGATCAGTATTAAAACTATTCGGAAGTGAAAATTTAAATTAATCATTGCGATTATTTTTTATGCGCGTCAGCTATAGGCTGAAACGGCCCGTACTTGTGTTGTTTTTCGGGATACGAATCGGTGAAAGGTCCGAAAGGATGGTCTACAGGTTTCTTAGATTGATCAGGCCAGTCGGCTTTGGTATTCTTATGTGGTCGTTCTTGGCTGTTTACAAATGCCGCTACATCCCATGCTTCTTCCGGTGTTAACTGTCGGTTCTCATGACTAGCTCCAAGGGGCATGTTATCGTACACATAACCCGCGAATCGTGAAAGTCGAAACAAACCTGCACCGTCGTTGTAGCTATGAGGGCCCCAAAGTGGAGGATAGGTATATTCTGTTCCTTCCGGATTCATCATACCTGCACCGTCCGCACCATGACAGGATTGGCAACGATCCACGTATACCACTTTTCCTATATCAGGATCTGCCGCACGATCCATGAACGCCAATGCAGTAATACCACTTCCCTTCGGCGATTCGCCTTTCGGAACTCCTGTGCCCAGCCAATTGATATATGCTACGATTGCTTGCATTTCCTTGCTGTCATTCGGTAATGCTTGTCCATTCAAGCTTCGTTCAAAGCAATCGTTAATACGCTTTGGAATAGTTTCTTCGGTTCCGCTGCGCGCACGAAATTTTGGATAAGTAGACGCAACAGCACTGTAATTGTTTCCGAAAGGTTTGCTGCCGGCATCTAAATGACAGTTCTGGCAGTTTAATCCATTTGAAATTTGCGCTACTGATCCTTTTGGTCCGAGATATTTCGACGTATGCGCAATCAGATCTTTACCATATAAAATTAAATCGCCGTCGGCATCTGAAGGAACGGTAGCTATGTCAGGAGAAATCCAGTAATCCGGAGGAGCGGGTGCTGCAGCAGGAGCGGATGCAATAATTGTTTCTTCGGTTGATTCTTCTGAAGCAAATGTTGGTGGTTGATTCCAGTTACGGAACATGACAATGAGCAAGATGATCAATGCTGCTACCAAACCCATCACCATCCAGGTGAGAATCATTACTGCTCGAACAAGGGGCTTACTCATAACAATGTGGTCTTAGTGTGGCAATCTATCTTTCACCACGCCATACAAATAAGTGCCCAGTGTAGCGAAAATGATCACAATGCCCATACTGATAAATCCGTAACCCAAATTCACGAACATCGGTCCGGGACATGCCCCGGTGAGTGCCCAACCTAATCCGAAAATGGTTCCGCCAATTAAATAACGGGTAATGCCTTTTTCTTTCGGTGCAATAACAATAGGATTTCCCTCAAAGTCACGCAGACGATATTTTTTAATTAATGCTACAGCAATTACACCAAGAACCACAGCGGTTCCGATAATGCCGTACATGTGAAACGACTGGAAACGAAACATCTCCTGAATACGATACCATGATATCGCTTCCGATTTGGTCATTACAATACCGAAAATAATTCCGGCTAAAATAAAACGAAGTGATTTCATGATTATTTAAGTATTAATGGTAAACCAATAAAGGTCATTGTTAAACCGCCGATGAAAAATCCGATTACTGCAATTAATGAAGGCAGCTGAAGATTCGATAATCCGCTGATAGCGTGTCCTGATGTACAACCTCCGGCGTATCGTGTACCGAAACCAATTAATAAACCTCCGAAAGCCAGCAACGCGATATTAAACGGATCGGTTAAAGATGCCATTCCAAAAAGTTCTTCCGGTTGCATACCTTTTGGTGCTGCAATTCCCAGAGCTGCAAGATCACTGATAGTTGATTCTGCAATGGCAACAGGTTCACCATTAGTTAGAAACAGATGCGCAATCAAACCACCCAATATCGACCCGATTAGGAATAGAATGTTCCAGATTTGAGATTTCCAGTTGAAATCGAAAAACTTCACCCGTTTGCCTGCGCCGCACGCCGAACATATTGTCCGAAAGTTGGAAGAGAATCCGAAACTTTTTCCGAGGAACAAGAGCAGGACCATAATTCCTGCAATCATTGCGCCCGAAATATACCACGGCCATGGTGCTAATAGTACTTCTTTCATACGAGCTATTTTTGATTATTAGTGAATATTAAATGTAATGATGGGTTTAAATAAATGATTAACCAATTTTTCTGCCAGCTTTTGTGCCATGAGCCAGGCAAAATGCGCCTGAACGGAAAAGTCGGTGGGAATTAAAACTTTGATTTTACTCATTGCTGTCTATTTTAGTTTCAGCTGAAGTTACCGCCTGATCTGATGATGATTTACTCTTACCTTCTGAACATCCGCTCGCAGTGAGCAAGAAACCCATTGCAGCACCGTAAAGCATACTTGTTAATTTGTTCGAAGTGATAGGGCAAGAGCCTGAAGTACATCCGATAAATTTCCAGTATAAATATCCGGCTACTCCTCCCAATGCTATTCCTGCTCCCATAACCTTAAGCTGACGTTTAGTAAAACAGAAGAACAAATTCTTACTTCTTTCTACATTCATAACTGTACAAGTTGAATTTATTCTTCTGTTTTGAGATTTAACGATATTCCATTATACCGCCATCCAGATTGTATGCGGTGTAACCGGCTTCTTTGAGCATGATGCACGCATGTGAACTGCGATTGCCGCTTCTGCAATACACGAACACACGCTTTGTCTTATCCAGTTCCAGAATGGCATCACTGAAATACGGTGACATGATATTAATGTTGCGGGCTCCTTCAATATGGCCGGCTTCATATTCTCCTGGAGTGCGCACATCCAGAAGGATAGCACCCGGAGTTGATTCGTATTGTGATTTGAATGTTGCTCCATCCAAATTTTTCACTGCTGATGTAAAAAACATAGTTGTTGATTTATATAGTTTACAACATAGTCGATGGACAAACGTAGTCCGTAACCTTAAACTTGTTCGATTCTTTAATTGCTTTGAATCCGCCGTTCACATCGATCAGGTTGTCATATCCGCGTGCCTTTAGAATCGAAATATAGATCATGGAACGATAACCGCCTGCGCAATGCACATAGTAGGTTTTATTCTTATCAATTTCGGTGAAGTTCTCGTTGATATTGTCGAGTGGTAAATTTTCCGCGTTAACAATGTGCTCGGAGAAGTACTCGCTCTTTTTGCGTACATCAAGAATATTGATCGACGGATCTTTTTCTTCTAATGCCGCAAATGTTGTAACATCAACCATCTTCACTTCGTCATATTCTTTGCCCCAATTCTTCCATGCCTGGAATCCGCCATTCAAGTAGCCGATCGCATGATCGTATCCTACACGTGCAAGACGCGTTACCACTTCCATTTCACGACCTTCATCGGCAACAATCAGAATCGTTTGTTTGATGTCCGGAATTAGTGCGCCAACCCATGGTGCAAAACCGCCGTCGATTCCGATGTTGATGGAATTCGGCACAAAACCTTTTCCAAACTCTTCTGCTTTTCGTGTGTCCAAAATCAAAGCTCCGGTTTCATTCGCAGCAGCTTCAAACGCTTCAGGGCTTAATGCCTGCGTACCTCGTTTCAATACTTCACCGATTTCATCATAACCCTCTTTGTTCATTTTTACGTTCAGCGGGAAGTATCCCGGAGGTGGCATTAAACCGTCGGTTACTGCTTTGATAAACTCGTCCTTGCTCATATCCGCACGTAAAGCGTAATTCGTCTTTTTCTGATTACCCAAGGTGTCAAACGTTTCTTTAGACATGTTCTTTCCACATGCAGAACCCGCTCCGTGTGCAGGATAAACAATAATTTCATCCGGCAACGTCATGATCTTGTTACGCAAAGAATCGAACAAATGTCCTGCAAGATCTTCCTGTGTTAAGGTCGACTTCGCTGCCAAATCTGGACGACCTACATCACCGATGAACAGCGTATCGCCACTGAAAATGGAATGTGGTTTGCCGAATTCATCCAGCAATAAATAGGTAGTTGATTCCATCGTATGACCCGGCGTATGCAATACTTTGATTGTAACGCGTCCTACTTTAAATTCTTCACCGTCTTTCGCGATGTACGCTTCATAAACGGGATTGGCGTTTGGTCCGAAAATAATTTTTGCACCTGTAGCTTTTGCTAAGTCGATATGACCCGAAACGAAATCCGCGTGGAAATGTGTTTCTAAAACATATTTAATTTTTACGCCTTCCTGTTCCGCTTTTTTCAAATACGGATCTATTTCGCGCAATGGATCGATAATTACTGCTTCGTTATCGGATTGGATGTAGTAAGCTCCCTGTGCCAGACATCCGGTATAGATTTGTTCTACTTTCATAGTATTGGTCGTATTAATTGGTATTAGATTTTATTTGATTTGATGGTACAAAGTTGCACCGTAAAAACTTGAAATGCTGTGACTGCGGTCACGTAACGCTTAGCGGAAGTAAATTTCTTTAACGATGATGTAAGCCCCCATCACCAGTACGAACCAGCCAAAACCTTTCTTCAGTTTGTTGCTGTCGATTTTTGTAGAAAGATAGTTGCCGATAAATATTCCAACTATGGCTAATCCGGTAACGGTAAGCAATAACGGCCAA
>JAJTEY010000015.1 GCA_021299855.1 Bacteroidota bacterium
TATTGGCGTAGGATTGAACGGTAATTACGAATCGTTGGGATGTATCGGGCGATTTTATGATGTTTCTACGGAAGCATCATTTACGAATGTATTGAATGTGGTGGTTTCTCAGGCTTTGAACAACACGACGTGTCAGGTGAATTTACTCGATCAAACCGGCCGTCCTTCGGAAACAGACGTTGCCATGTCCTTTTATGATCAGCAATCGGGTGCTTTGCGTTACAGCTATATGCACACCATGAATCATCGGGGCAATCCGGATACTGTTGTGTTGGATCCATTAAGCACCTACCGCTTGGTAGTTCATACGATTCCTCAAGTGGTGAAGGAAAATATTACGATTACACCGGGAAAGCACAATGTTATTGCAGTTGATGCACCGCAAGGGTATTTGAGTTTGCAGGTAGCGGGAATCAATAACTACAAAGAGTTAAAATGTATTGTGAGGAAGCGAGGTGAAATGAATACGTTGGCCGTGGTCGATTTTGGTTCACAAGTGAAAATGCTCGTAGGAAAATACGATCTGGAGATTCTGAGTTTGCCACGCATTTATATGCCTAATGTAGATGTAGCGCAAAGCAAAACAACATCTATCCAAATACCGCAATCAGGGATCTTATCGGTATTTAAACCTGCTGAAGGACCGGGCCAATTATTCGTTGAAGAAAAAAATGAATTAAAATGGGTGTGCAACCTGAACGAAAAAATGCTGAATGAGAATATCATATTACAGCCCGGAAATTATCGTATTGTGTATCGTTCACGAACTGCCAAAGAGACCATTTATACGCTGGAACGTCGTTTCAAGATTGAACCGGGCGGACAGGTTACCATTAAATTGTATTAACACTGCATGGAAAATAAATACGCTACCACAGACAAAAAAGATACCCGTTCCGGATTTGGAGCAGGTTTATTGGAACTCGGAAAACGAAATCCTGAAGTTGTTGCCTTGTGTGCCGACCTCACCGGATCGTTGAAAATGGATGCTTTCCAAAAGGAATTTCCCGATCGCTTTTTCCAGGTTGGCATCGCAGAAGCCAATATGATTGGAATGGCTGCGGGACTTACTATTGGTGGTAAAATTCCTTTTACCGGAACGTTCGCGAATTTCTCTACCGGTCGCGTGTATGATCAAATTCGTCAGTCGGTAGCCTACTCCGGCAAGAATGTAAAGATTTGCGCTTCTCACGCGGGTTTAACTTTGGGTGAAGATGGCGCTACGCATCAAATTCTGGAAGATATCGGCTTGATGAAAATGCTGCCGCACATGGTGGTTATTAATCCATGCGATTACAATCAAACCAAAGCCGCAACCATTGCTATTGCCGACTACGAAGGACCGGTGTATCTGCGATTTGGTCGTCCTTCCGTTCCGAATTTTACACCCGCTGATCAAAAATTTGAAATCGGCAAAGCGGTTCATTTGTTCGAAGGCAAAGACGTTTCGATTTTCGCAACCGGACATTTGGTATGGAAAGCCATCGAAGCCTATTACATTCTGAAAGAAAAAGGAATTGACGCCGAAATAATTAATATTCATACCATTAAACCATTGGATTCGGAAAGCGTCTTACGTTCAGTACAGAAAACAGGATGCGCTGTTTCTGCCGAAGAACATAACCGCATTGGTGGATTGGGAGATAGTATCGCACAAGAATTAACGCGCCACTACCCTGCTCCACTTGAAATGGTAGCCGTGAATGACTCGTTTGGAGAAAGCGGTACGCCGGATCAGTTGATGACCAAATATGGTTTGGACACAGCGGATATTGTGAACGCTGCAATAAAAGCAGTAGGCAGAAAAAACAAGTAAGCTGAAAGCTCACTAACTTGAAGCTGCACCGGTTGATGTGCAGCTTTTTTTATGACTGAACTCAACGATAAAGAACTCGTTTCGCTATATAAATCTTCTCCACAACGTGAGCAGGTGTTTCGGGTTATTATCGAAAGGTATCAACGGAAGTTGTATTGGCACATTCGCCGCATGTTGGTGGATCATGATGATACTGATGATGTACTTCAAAATGTGTTTATCAAGGTTTGGAAAAACTTAGATCAATTCAAGGAAGAAGCGCAATTATATAGTTGGTTGTACCGAATTGCGAGTAACGAAACGATCAGTTATATCAGAAAACGTAAAGAAGAACGCTTTGTGAGATTGGGTGAAACCGAAGAAATCATAGAGGGTTTGTTGTGCGAAGACCATCACTTTAAAGGTGACGAAATCCAGAAAAAACTGCAACTCGCTATTCAAAGTTTACCCGAGAAACAGCGTTTGGTTTTTAATATGAAATATTATGAAGAAATGAAGTACGAAGACATGTCTGAAATACTGGAGACATCTGTCGGCGCACTCAAAGCTTCCTATCACCACGCAGTAAAAAAAATTGAATCGTATTTAAAACAACAGGTGCTCGGTTAATGGAGAATAACTTTCCATATGATAACGAAGACAGCTTCTCTTTAGAGGACGAAGCTCCTTTGTTGGCGAAACTGAAAGGTTTGCCGGAAGGATTTGTGCGTCCCGATGAACACGAGAATAATCTTGCTACTGAAGTACTGCTAAAAATTCACCGAGCCGATTCGTTTGAAATTCCATCAGGATATTTTGAAGATCAGGTCGATCAAACGATGGCATTGATTGCAATGGAATCGGAAACGGAAGATTTTACCGTTCCTGACGATTACTTCCAAACGAATACAGAAGCGCTGCATACGTTAATAGATTTGCATGACACAAAGCAAGATGCAGGTTTTACGGTTCCCGGAAACTATTTTGATAACAGCATAGATCGGATTGTGAATGTTGCTCAACAACATGTTCCAAACGGCTACTTTGAGGAATTACCGGAGCAAATCATTGATAAGGTTCGGCCGAAAAAGCGTGTTATTAGTATTAAACGGATTGCGACCTGGTCGGTAAGTTTTGCGGCGGCAGCAGCTATTGCTTTGCTTTTAATTCCTAAAAATCCTGAGCCAAGTATTTCAAATACAACATCCATCGTAGCTGAAATTCCCGGAGATACGCTTATTCGCGACGGTATACCGGGTGTAAGCAGAGCAGAAAGTGTTAAGGCAAATAATGTGGTTAATTCAACTACTTCACAAAAAACACTTAACAACGAAGATGTGTTGAATATTGTAGATGTTCATGTATTAGAAGATGTGCTAATTGAACAATTGCCTGTTGAGGAGAATACGGAAATATTGGAATTACTATTAAACGAGACCGATTTCGGTCAGTTAAACGATACGAAACAATGAAAAAAATACTTTTACTCATACTGTTTCTGGCAGGCATAGCTGCGGTTGAATTATCCGCTCAGGCCGGTCCCGAGCGTGTTCAGGCGCTGCGTGTGGCGTTCATCACCAAGTCATTGGAACTTACACCGGAAGAAGCTCAGGTTTTTTGGCCAATTTATAATAACTATCAAGATAAGCGCGATTCCTGCAGAAAAGCACTCAATGAGAAAAAGCGTCTCTTGAAAGAACAAAAAGAGTCCCTCTCAGATGCAGATTATTTGCGCATTGCCAACGAAGAACTAAAAATCCGTCAACGCGAAGTACAAATTGCACAAGAACAACAAACCGCCTTATTAAAAGTATTATCGCCTAAAAAAGTTGCGCTGTTGTATGTTGCAGAAGAAGAGTTTAAAAAAGAGTTAATTCGCATACTGACAGAAGACAATAACTCAGGAAAGGGAGGTAAAAAATGAGAGTGCTTCTCGTTATTGTCATCATACTCGGATCACACCTGGTTTACGCTAATAAGGATTCATCCAAAGTGGTTAAACCGGGAATTCCGAAACACTTTATACGACCTGCCTTTTCTTGGTCGTTATATGCCACGGGAGAACGGCCTGCAATTGGTAACCGACCAGCGCTAAATAACAAGCTTGGTGAATACCGCTATTTGCAGTCGGTTTGGTCGTTTTATACTCCGCTTTACACCAAAGCGAAGTTTAGCGCCGATAGTTCATCGCTGAATACCTTTCATCTTTTAGCAACTTTTAATTCCGTGATTGATCGTCCGGAATTTTTAGGTTTATCAGAACAGCATCGTTTGTACAAAACAGGAATCGGACTGCGCGCCATTGCAGGTTTGGGTAAAAACCTGGTGCTGTTTGCGGATGCGACACCCATGATATTTGGTGATGCTTACGATCGTGCCAATACACGAGTTTTGCGATGGGGCGCCACATTCGCAGCGAATTTTCTGGTAAATCCCGGTTTAAGTTTCCGCTTCGGCGTTACACGCTCGTTCCTTTTCGGGAATAAAAATTTTCTACCTATGATTGGCATGCGTATCGGGAAGCTGGATGGTTTAGTTTATTTCAACATTCAACTTCCGCGCACCGTTTCATTGCACATACAACCCACGGAAAAGTTCGCATTTACTATCTATTCCCGAACACAAGGCGGCCTGTATAATTTTAGCAATAAAGACAGCCTGTACCTTGGTAACGATGACGTAATCCAATTTGGACAAACAGGAATTGCAAATGGTATTCGTTTTGATTTTCGCCCCGGGCCTAACTTCAACTTCTTTGCTTCCGGAGGATTTGCGGTAAGAAACAGAATTTGGTTTTATTCATATAGTTATAATCGTGCCAACGATTTACGACCGCTCGCCCCGTTTTATGAAGCTAAACCACAAGGCACAATTTTCGTCCATGTTGGTTTATCCTGGCGTTTCGGAAAATCAAAAAATGCACAAGGAAACTATCTCATGTACGAAATTTACGACATGAACAACTCCAATGATCCCGGCGACAATAATACGATGCCCGGCAACGGCGATATTCGTCGATCTGCAAAAGCTAAAGAAATGCACAAGGTGAAGCTGGAGGATGTGGGCGACTTAATTCAAGAAACTGATTTGTATTAAATCGTGTTGCTACAGATTACTTCGAGTTTGACTTGTAGCAACGATATATTTCTTATGATAACGATAATACAAGAAAATGAAAATCGCAGCAATAACAATTCCCACATAACCCGTTAATTGCGTTAGGGCTCCCGGAAAATAGTTGACGATGAACAAAAAGAACACCAACATTTCTGTTAATCGTAACGCGGTATAGAATCCAAAACCCCGCTTCCACTTAAATTGAATCGTAACCACGGCAGCAAATTGTAATAAGTTGATCAACGCCAATAGCAGATGTCCAATGGACAACATTTCAGTATTTAAATGGGCAAACCACTGTGCCGACAAATCTTCCGGATCATTGATATGATATTGAAAATACCGTTTCAGGTGTAAATAGATAAATACACCGGAACCGAGATATGAAATGTATGGCAGGATTCGTAACACGTTCAAAGGTAAAAACAAAAAAGCCGATCAAATTGATCGGCTTTCTTATAGTTTGAAGTGTCTGTTAAGACATGTGCTTCAAGTTCATTCCGTACATTACGATGAATGCGATCGCGAAGATTACGCTCATTACGCTGAAACCTGCTCCACCAACGATGATCAATGGAAGAACGATTCCTAATACTTGAGCACCGGTGTAAATATAAAAACCGGTCTTCTTCAATTTCCACATTTGAATTACACCGAACAATCCAACCAAAGTAAGAATGCTACCGATGATCAACAGAAGCTTCGCGTGCTTCATAACTGCCATTGCATCAGCCATGCCCGGCATTTCTTCCATACCTTCAATCTGCTCCATGCCTTCAGCTAAGTTAGCACCCATAGTTTCCATAGCAGCCATGCCAAGGTAACCGATGATACCGCCAATAATGCTGATACCTGCAGCGATAAACGATAAAATACAAAGTACTGTTAAAAACGTTGGACGTTTTGGTGCTTCGGGAGTGTTTGTTTGTTCCATTGTGTTTGGTTTTAGGTTAATAATTATACCAAAAAAAGAACATTAATACCTTAAATCAAATACGTGTTAAAATGAGTTATTAACAATTCAACAAACGTAACCCGCTACCACGTCTTACCAGACCATCTCATCCAGGCTTCCTTTTGATAATCAGATACTTCAGATCGACGCACAATCTGAGGAGCTGAATAGTATATTTGCCCGTTTCTTAATAATTGTAACTCTTTTCGCTTTCCATTGCTAACCACTGTTACATTTACCGGCTCCTCCGATTCAAAATAGTTCATCCATGTGGCCAGATCACCCGAAACTTCATAACCATTCACCGCTACAATTTCATCACCAACCGACAAACCACAAACTACAGCAGGCGATTTGTAGTACATCTCACTCACTTTGGATATTCCATTAAATTCCAGCAAACGGAAACCATACCAACGTTCGTAACTGCGCATCGCCGGAAGCATTTTTAATTCACAGCCAATGTAGTCCAGCGCTTCCTGTACAATCGGCGTATAATCGTTCGCTTTGTAGAAATAGTTGTTCCAGTAATACGAGAAATCATTTCCCGCAAACTGCTCCACCAATTGCTTGTAGTCTTTTTCGGTATATCCTTTTCCCTCTTTCGCAAAGTCCGTCCATAACACACGCATCACATCATCTAAATTATACTTATTGCTGCTGTATTTCCGAATAAACATATCGGTGCAAAATGCAAGAATGGATCCTTCATGATATATGGACGTTTTACGATGCGGCACACCCGGCACATATCCGTCCAACCAAGTATCAAATGATGCATCAGCTACAGACATAAAGTAACGCGCGTGTGTGTCGAAATGCTTCACCAATCGATCCGCAAATTCCGGCCAGTATTCAGCTTCCTCCCAAACACCGGAGCGGAATAAAATGTAATCACCGTAATATGTAGTGACTCCTTCTGCGACAAATCCCAAACGTGAATAATTCTCCTTCGTAAAGTCGTATGGTAACATCTCCGCAGGACGAATGGTTTTAATATTCCAGGCATGGAACAACTCATGGGAACTAACACCCAACAAGTCGTTGTACAATTCCGACATCAACTGTGTACCCGGACCCAGCGCAATAACCGTGGAGTCAACGTGTTCAACACCGTGATAAAACTTTCCCGGAAGCATTTGAAACAGAAAGTGAAACTCAGGAGCCGGAAAGGAGCCGAAGAGTCGCATTTGTTCATTTACAAAAATGAAAAAATCGGATGTTAATTTGGACCAAGCCGGATGACATTCACCATTGAACCACAGATGAAACTCGACACCAGCCAAAACAAAAAAATGATGCTTGAGATCTGCGGATGCTATGAAAGGGCTGTCGGCTAATCGGTCGAAGTGCTCTGCCTTCATCGTCTTAACCAATTTACCTTCCCGCTCAGCGGTTGTAACAGGTAATGCGGTTGCCAATTTCCAATGAAGCGGCATTTCAATTTCCAGTGTACACGATTCTTGTTCGGCGCCTACTTTATACAAACAACAATTCACCGGATTTACATACAACTGCGATTCGTCTACATAGGTAGAACCGGCATTTAAATCTGCGGCGTAATACTCGTAAGTTGCAGTTATGTGTTTGGCGCCTTCGGGTAAAACGATCCATCCGTCCTTAGAAAACTTTTGGCAGTACAACTGCTTTTTATCTTCGCTGAATACCACAAAATTTCTGACATTCTTAGCGAAGTTGCCCAACTCATAACGTCCCGGACGCCACGCGGGTAATTGCAAACGAACTTCTGTTGCACCTTGTGTTTCGCAAGACGCTTCAATATGGATATATCGGGAATTCGGATAAAGCGTGTAGAGTTTGTACTGCATAGGTTTACAAACTTACTACATTCACTTTGTATGAATAATTTCTTTGCGCTAATTAACAAACACGATATACCCAATTATGAATATCGTCAGTTCGCTTGCGACGAATGTTGTCCATTTCTTTTGAAATACGCTTGGATAAAGACTCCGGAGTTAAAACAGGTAATACCAGATTTCTTCCGTTGTACCCGATTTCAGAAATGTGCGCAATGGTTGCTGCAGTTCCTGTTCCGAAAGCTTCCTGAAGTGTTCCATTATCGAAAGCGTCAGAAATTTCATCCACGGAAATCTTACGCTCTTCAACATTCACATTCCAGTCGCGGGCAATAGCCAAAACACTTTCACGTGTAATTCCGGCAAGTATCGTATCTCTCAATTGAGGTGTAATAAGCGTGTTGTTGATTACAAACATTAAGTTCATCGTTCCTGACTCTTCAACAAACTTGTGTTCGCGAGCGTCGGTCCAAATAAGCTGATCGTAACCATCCTTTTTAGCAAGACTCGTCGGATATAACGAACGACCATAATTCCCGGATGCTTTTACATAGCCTACGCCCCCTTCAACCGCACGGAAAAACGTATGTTCAACTTTCACCTTCAACGGATGATCATAGTAATTACCGACAGGTGTAGTAATAATTAAAAACATGTACGTATCCGAAGGTTTTACCCCGATATAATCATCCGTTGCAATTAAAAACGGACGGATGTATAAGGATCTTCCATCTCCTGCAGGAACCCAGTTTTGATCCAATTTCAACAGCTCCACCAAACCCTCCATAAAAACTTCCTCAGGAACTTCAGGCATTGCCATTCGCAAAGCGCTTCTGTTTAAACGCTTTTGATTTTCCAATGGGCGGAACAATAGGACATCACCATTATCTGAACGATAAGCTTTCATCCCTTCAAAAATAGCCTGACCGTAATGCATCATGCTGCTGGCAGGACTTAATTCCAAATTTCCGAAAGGTACGATACGACTCTTGCTCCATTGACCATCTGCATATTCTGCAATGAACATGTGATCCGAAAACACTTTACCGAAAGGAAGATTATTGATATCTAAACCCGGTAAACGAGAATGTGCAGTTTTAGTAATATCAATATGCAAGGTTGCTGTACTCATAATCAATTCAAATTAGGATAAAGACAAATATGTCAATTAAATTTCGGAATTAAGTGTTCCTGCAAGTATTTTCGACGTGTGCACCGTTTTATGGGATGATTTAGTATTTTGGCTCTCATGTGGCGAACTCTCCTGCTCCTAATAATAACGGCTTTGCAATTTTCATGCACCGGCACCAAAAAAAGCACGACGAAAAAATACGCACCTTGCAACTGCACAACGTTTGAGTGAATTCTATTTGATATGACAGCGATTATTAAGGGAACCGGAATTGTGAAGCGTTACGGCTCGTTGGAAGTACTGAAAGGTATTGACATTACGATCAATAAGGGAGAAGTGGTATCCATTGTTGGCGCATCCGGTGCAGGAAAAACCACACTGCTAACAATTTTGGGAACACTCGATTTACCCGATCAAGGTCAACTTGAGATTAACAGTCAAAATATCATGCAGCTGGATTCCGGCAAGCTGTCAGCGTTCCGTAATGAACACATCGGATTTGTGTTTCAGTTTCATCATTTGCTCCCGGAATTTACAGCGTTAGAGAATGTGTGTATGCCCGCTTTAATTAAAGGCACTTCGAAAAAAGAAGCTGAACAACGTGCACAACAGCTGTTGGAACGATTGGGGTTATCGGGGCGTGTACACCATAAACCTTCGGAATTATCCGGAGG
The DNA here is from genome assembly GCA_021299855.1 of Bacteroidota bacterium. GTDB lineage: Bacteria > Bacteroidota > Bacteroidia > Palsa-965 > Palsa-965. The sequence goes on from JAJTEY010000015.1 coordinate 9,494, forward strand.
AGAGCAGCAACGCGTTGCGGTAGCGAGAGCGTTAATGAATGAACCCGCAGTAGTTTTTGCCGACGAACCATCGGGAAATCTGGACTCGTCAACAGCAAAAGAGTTGCACGAATTGTTCTTCACTTTGCGTGACGAAATGCAACAAACCTTCGTAATTGTTACGCACAACGAACAACTCGCCGACATGGCCGACCGCAAGTTGGTGATGAAGGACGGACTGATTGTAACAATATAACCGTACTTATTAAAATGGCCGAAGGCCCCACCATGTGGAGCCTTCGATGTGGCGCAGATTCGTAAGCCGGGTTCTGTTTTTAACAACGACGCATCGTTATCATAGCCGGTCATTTCTCTGGGACGCGCGTCACCACACGCCTCAAGCAACCTACCCATTCTGCCGCAAAGCTGTTCACGAGCCGCGAACTCCGTTACCGGAAGCAGAACCTATTTGGTTTTTCAACACCCGGGGTTTGCCCCGCTGCATGTCGCCATACAGCGCGTGCGCTCTTACCGCACGATTTCACCCTTACCTCCAACAAGTTGGCGGCGGTTTGTTTCTGTTGCACTTTCCGTCTTTATTCATTTCTGAATAAAGCCTTCCCGTTAGGAAGCGAGCCGCTCTGTGTTGCCCGGACTTTCCTCTGCAGTTTAATCCGCAGCGACCAGCCGATCTGCGTTACAAAGGTAGTGAATTGGTGAATTGGTGTAATAGTTCGTTGGTGAATTGGAGAAGTTGTGCACTAACACACTGTGGCACCAACTATATAATTTCTACCTCTGTTGCGCCAAAACCATAACGCTGGAATGAAGCATCGTGATAGCGAATGCCTTTGTACGTTGCCAATAACTTTCGGACTTCCTGCTTGAGTCGTCCGTTACCGACTCCATGAATAAAAACAATACGACGCATGTGCGCAGCGATAGCTGCATCCAATTCCTTTTGAGTGCGCTGTAGCTGAACATCGAGTAATTGTGCATTACTCATCCCCGACCAATTATCCATCAGCTCTTCGATATGTAAATCCACTTCCTTCTCCAGCAGCTGATTTTTCAAATGCGGCACAGATACTTTTGGTGCAGATTTCATTCGATCCTTTAATTCCATCATTCTGCGCAACTGATCGTTTGAAATAAAGGGTTGCTCTTCCGCAACAGTATTCATGTTGTCAATCAAGCAAACTTCAGTAATGTACGACCGCTTTCCAGTCAACAAATGATCGCTGTACGTGCTATCTTTAATAAACTTAACGCCTTTCAATTTTGTGATGGAAGATAATGGTGCGCGATGTTTAAATGCATCATTGCTAAAAAACAGCACATCCGTTTTTACTTGCCCCCATTCGTCAAAATCCTGAGGTTGCAACGTATCTATTTTAGCACGCTCATTTTTGCTGAGTTTCCCACTTTGAATGCACAACCAATCTCCACCATCTTTCAATGAAACGGTGTACATCACATCATAGTCGCTATGATTGATCAATGATAACTCAATTAATCCTGCTCCCGGAAACTGTTGATTTTTCGGAATAAATGCGAGAAATAATCCTTGGGGAAACGCATCAGGAACAGGAGTTCTGGTTTCTATTTGCTCGCTGCCGGTTTGATCCGTTGAATTGATTCGGGCTTGAGTCGCTTTAGCTATCGGTGCAACAGGGACCAATTGATTAACTGGAAATTCATATTGAAAGCCGTCCTCAATTTCTACCAAAGCCATTCCACCACTTTTGGTTCGAATGAAAGTACCTTCTCCTTTTTCGTTTAAAAAACGAACCTTATCTCCGGATTGAAATTGCATCAGGCTGTTATTAATTTTTTATGTGTAACGCGCTCGTAAAGTTCTTCATAGACCGGAAGAATCACACGAATATCAAATTTCATAGCCTGTTCGCGCGCGCGTGCTTTGAATTGTTGCAGTGTCGTTTCGTCTTTCAAAATATGAATTGCATTCTTCGCCATATCTTCAATATCTCCCACATCACTTGTAAATCCGGTAATTCCATTGATATTAACTTCAGGAAGGCCACCTGTATTCGTTGAAATAACAGGCATATACGAAGCCATAGCCTCCAATGCCGATAAACCAAAACTCTCCGTTTCTGATGGAAGTATAAACAAGTCACCAATAGATAAGATCTCTGCCGGATTTTGCACCTTTCCTAACGAGTGAATATCGTTGCAGGTGTTTAATTCTCTGCACAAACGTTCGATATTGTGTCGTTCAGGTCCATCACCAACCAGGATAAGTTTAGTTGGAACTTGTTGACGAACTTTATCAAATACAAGCAAAACATCTTCCACTCTTTTCACTTTGCGGAAATTGGAAACGTGCACCATAATGCGCTCTCCGGCCGGGGCAAACATTTGTCGCTGACAATTAGAACGTGCCTGACCATAATCATTAGGACATATGAAATTCGGAATCACGTCAATTTCGCGTTTCACATGGAAATAACGAAACGTATCTTCCTTTAAACTTTCCGAAACCGCTGTTACCGCATTAGACTTATTAATCGTAAACGTAATTACAGGCTCGAAAGATTCATCACGACCGACAAGTGTAATATCAGTTCCGTGTAATGTGGTAATGAATGGAATGTCAATTCCTTCTTCCTTCAAAATCTGCTGTGCCATGTAAGCCGCTGATGCGTGAGGAATGGCGTAATGCACATGTAATAAATCTAATTTCTCATTACGAACCACATCCACCAAACGACTGCTTAGCACCAATTCGTAAGGCTGGTATTCGAACAATGGATAGTCAGTAACGACTACTTCATGATAGAATATATTGGGTGTAAAAGTTTCGAGTCGAAACGGTTGACTATAAGTAATAAAATGCACCTGATGTCCTTTTGCAGCAAGTGCTTTACCAAGTTCTGTTGCAACAACACCTGATCCGCCAAACGTTGGATAACACACGATTCCGATTTTCATGATATAAAGGTACAATGAAAACTAAGGATCTTACTTAGCTGCTGTTGGTTTAACATAACCTAAACCTTCATAAATAGCATCCGTCAGCTTTCCTCTTATTCCCATCTTCGCCAATTTATTATCATCAGCCGAAGGATATACTCGATTGGAAAGAAATACAACGACAATTCCCGTTTCCGGATCTGCCCACGCTTGCGTACCTGTAAAGCCTTGATGACCGTAACTTGAAGGAGATGCGTATTGACCGGAGGCTTGTGGTTTATCCTTTTGTTTGTCCCGTTTATCAAACAGCAATCCACGACGATTTTCCGGGTCATCGACCCGATATTTGGTAAACTCTACGATTGTACTCGAATCGATAAATCGTTGTCCTCCATAACGTCCATAATTCAGAAACAGCTGCATCATTACTCCAACATCATTGGCATTGCTAAACACTCCGGCATGCCCGCCAATTCCACCCAACATGGCAGCACCCTGATCATGTACGTCGCCTTGTAACAATTGCTTTCTGAATTTCTCGTCACGCTCAGTAGGCGCGCAAATTTGCGGAGAAAAGCGTAGTCGGGGTTGAAAACCGATACTCCGTAAACCTAAAGGACTATAGAATGTTTCCATGACATGTTCGCTCAGCAATTTTCGCGTTTCATGCTCAATAAATTTCTTCCAATAGTAGAATCCTAAATCACTGTATACATACTTGTGATCAGTTGCTACTGTAATTGTATTAATCTGAGAATAAATTGAATCTTTATAATCTATGGATATAAAAATGCCCGGAGCTACATAAATCGGGAACGAATCATTCCATTGCTTACGATAGACTTCCCGCTTCAAATTACCTTGTTTATCAACAGTCTTCATCCAGAAAGGAATCCATGCCGGAAGTCCTGCCCTATGCGCCATGATATCATCCACCCGAAGCGCCGATTTGTTCGTTTGTTTCAATTCCGGAAGTATTTTTCCTAAGGTATCTTCCAATTTAAATTTGCCCTGATCATACATACGCATCATGGCAGGTGCTGTAGCTACAATTTTTGTTACTGATGCGATATCATACAAATCAGTATTGGAAACCTTACGAGAACCGTCATACGTAAATTTACCATACGATCGATGCAGAAAAACTTTACCATCTTTAGCCGCATAAAGTTGACAACCCGGAAATGCTTTTTCTTTAATAGCATCCTGAATTATTGAGTCAATTTTAATTATCGATTTTTCAGAGAGTCCAATATTTTGATAACACGTGTACTCTACTCGATACTTCCCTCCTGTTCTCAATCCAACACCCGATTTCCATTTATTCAGACTCACCGGCAATTTTCCCGAAGCGCCAACAGCCCCGGCTACAATTTGCGCAGCACCGTCCTGCATATACGGCTGATCTTCCATTCCAGCAACAACAGCGTGGCATAAATCGGCATTTTTTATGGTATTAATGCTATAAACATTCCCCATGACCAACAGAGCGACGCGATGTTTACGTTTCAGCAATGAATCGATCATGCGTTCGGGTAAATCAGTTATGCCGTAGTTATTGGCAACACGTTGTGACACTGTAGTACAGAGTAACAGGATCGTTCCGTTTTCATCAACGCGGCTTAACACACTATCAATAAGCGCTCCGCCTGCGTTATACGGTAATATTTCGTGACGGAATGGCATATACCACGACAACCGTTGCGTAAAGGATTCCTGTTTGCCTCCGCCCAATTGAATGACAGCGAGACGATGTTTTTTAAAATCTAGAATAGGTAATAATTCATCATTATTTTTAAGTAGTGTGATGGATTGCTTTCCAAATAATTCATTTATTCTTTCAGACTCACTTGTGTTTAAATCACGGTAAAGTCCTTCTAACTTCACTTTCTTGTTCTTGTGAACACCGCTCCAATACTTAGCTTGAAGAATTTTCTTACAACGAGCATCTACTTGTTGTTGTGTAATTTGCTGCTGCTGAATGGCGGTTTTAATTTTCTGAATAGCCAGTGGCACATTCCCTGAGAATAACAATACATCGTTTCCTGCCATCAAAGCTCGAACTTCAACATCACCTTCTTTGTAATATGCACTTACTCCTTTCATATTCAAGGCATCTGTAAATATTAAACCACGAAATCCTAACTGCTGTTGCAATAAAGTATCTACTACAAATCGTGATAATGTTGTAGCCTGATTATTGGTCGTATCGTAAGCCGGAATCTGCAAGTGTGCCACCATCACACTTCCCAAACCTTCACTAATCAGGCGTTTGAATGGGTACAACTCCAATGAATCTAATCGCCTTACCGGATGATTAATTACCGGCAAAGTTTTATGTGAATCGCTGTCTGTATCTCCATGTCCCGGGAAGTGCTTCCCGCATGCTAAAATTCCTTCCTGCTGCAAGCCTTTCATATACATGATGGACTTGGTCGCCACTAATTCGCGGTCTTCACCGAATGATCGAGTACCAATTACCGGATTGTTAGGATTGTTGTTGACATCGCATGCAGGTGAGAAACTTACATGCACGCCCAATCTTTTGCATTGACGCGCGGCTTCTCGTCCCATGGCATAAACCAGCGAATCATTTTGTGCAGCTCCCATCGTCATTTGACGAGGAAAAATGGGCAAGCTGTCCAATCGCATGGACATGCCCCACTCTGCATCCATTCCAATCAGCAATGGCACTTTAGCCAGGCTTTGATACGTGTTCGTCAACTTCGCCTGACGCACAGGCCCGCCCTGCATAAAAATCAAACCTCCAATATGATGATGCGAAACCAACTTTTTAATTTCATTCACATGCTTTTGGTCTTTATTTGACCAAGCAGCAACCATAAAAAGCTGACCAATCCGTTGATCGACCGTCATCTTTTTCATAACGGAATCCGCCCACTTTTCGGTAGCATCCGTATAAAACGGAGGAGCAATACTTTTCAAATTAGCGGCCACACGCGGCGCACCGGAAGCTTTATCAGCGGTTTTAAAGGCGAATGCCCACCAAAACAAGACAGCAGGTACCAGCAGCAATAACAATCGAAATCTTCTTCTCATAATTTCTAATTTCTCCACAATGGACATGGAATTCACACGTCTTAAAGTTCTGACAAAGGTGATGCCATGCGGATTAGAATTGTATTAATTTTCAACATTGTACCTGTTTATTAATCCAATGTGAATTTTTAAAGGATAACCGTTGCGGAATCCGTAAATTTGGGCGTTGGCGGATTGATCCGCCATTCTTGTTTGTTTATGTCAGATATCATTCATCTTTTACCCGATGCCGTTGCGAATCAGATTGCAGCAGGAGAAGTGGTGCAACGCCCTGCGTCTGCGGTAAAAGAGCTTATGGAAAATGCGCTGGATGCCGGTGCAACGGATGTACGGTTAATTGTAAAAGATGCCGGTCGAACGTTGATTCAAGTTGTGGATAATGGTAAAGGAATGTCTCCAACTGACGCGCAAAAGTCGTTTGAACGGCATGCCACATCAAAAATTAAAAATGCAGACGATTTATTCCGTTTAACCACGATGGGCTTTCGCGGAGAAGCGTTAGCGAGTATTGCAGCTGTTGCCCAGGTTGAATTACGAACCAAACGCGTCGAAGATGAAAGTGGCACATTAATCCGCATCGAAGGAAGTGTGATTCAGGAACAAGAGCCTTGCGCAACACCTACCGGCACTTCGGTTAGTGTGCGTAATTTATTTTTTAATGTTCCGGCACGACGTAATTTTCTCAAATCAGACACCGTTGAATTCCGGCACATCGTTGAAGAGTTTGAACGAATTGCGCTGAGTCATCCTGACAAAGCATTCGAACTGAATCATAACAACCAAAGCATTTATCGTCTCGAAAAAGGAAATTCCGAAACCTGGATAGGTTTGTTCCGCCAGCGCATGGTCGCTTTGTACGGAAATCCATACAATCAGCGATTAGTGCCGGTTGAAGAACATACGGACATCGTGCGTATCAATGGATTTATTATAAAACCTGAATTTGCTAAAAGAACACGTGGAGAACAGTTCTTTTTTCTGAATACGCGTTTTATTAAAAATCCATACCTGTACCACGCTGTTCAATCGGCGTTTCAGCAGTTACTCCCTCCGGACTCACATCCCGGGTTTTTCTTGTTTTTAGAAGTCGATCCGAAAACACTTGACGTCAACATTCATCCTACAAAAACCGAGGTGAAATTTGAAGATGATAAATCGATCTATGCGATTCTTAAATCGACCGTTCGGAAATCATTAGGACAATACAACATTTCACCTACACTCGATTTTGAGCAGGAAATGAGTATTGAGTTACCTTACAAATTATCGGATAAACCGGTTGAACCTCCCAAGATTTACATCGATACCAATTACAATCCTTTCACCGCAGATACACGTCAGCCCAAGAATGAGGTGCAGCGAAATAATTTGAATAATTGGCAGGACCTATATCGGCAACACATGGAACAATCGCCGGAAATATCCGCCGGACAAACTGAAGTTCCGTTGTTTCAGAACGTGCAGGAAAAGCCCGAAGGACAAGGATTTCTGCAATTGAGTCAGCGTTACATTGTATGCGGATTAAAGAACGGAATGCTCATTATTGATCAACAGCGTGCGCACGAACGTGTGTTGTACGAGCGATATTTGAAACAAGTAGAGCAACATCAGGGCGTTTGTCAGCAAAAACTGTTTCCGGATAATGTTGAGTTTTCTCCGGCAGGAGCAGCAACGTTGAATGGATTGCTGGAGGAAATTAACGCGCTTGGTTTTGATGTAGCTCCATTCGGAAGCAATGCCTTTGTTATTCATGGTGTTCCGGCAGGCACAGAACATCTGGACAGCACCTATTTGTTGGAAGGAATTATTCAGGATTACAGCAACAATGAGCAGGAATTGTTGTTAAAACCTAAAGAGAATATTGCGCGCTCTATGGCCAAACGCGCAGCCGTAAAGCCCGGACAAACATTAAGTGCTGAAGAAATGAAAAATCTGGTGGATGAATTGTTCGGATGCGAAATGCCTGCACATACACCGGACGGCAAACCCTGTTTTATTCAAACCGGGATCGACGAATTAGACCGTCGTTTGAAACAAAGATCCTAGATCAAGATACAAGAGCGTTATGTCGATGAATTCTGTGGTGGTGAATTTGATTGTATTGAACGTTATCATGTTCGCAGTTAAAATGTATGCTGCAGGATCTATGTTTCTTAATCTGGATCTACTGCTGGGTCTGCATCACCCCTATTCTCCGGAATTCAGCTGGTATCAATACATTACGGGCATCTTTATGCATGGCAGTTTCAGCCATTTGTTATTTAACATGCTCGGATTGTACATTTTCGGATCAATGCTGGAACGCATCTGGGATGCACGACGTTTCTTACTGTTTTATCTCATTGCAGGAATTGGTTCCAGTTTAATTTATCAGATCTGGCAAAGTGTAGCTGCCTATAACTATTTGCAACAATTCGGAGATGGGCTAACTTTATTAATGCAGAATCCACCTAACAGTTATCTGATTGGTGCATCAGGCGCTGTGTACGGCTTACTAATGGGAGCTGCATTGTTATTTCCTAATACAGAAATGTACTTGTTCTTTTTCCCCGGATTGCCCATCAAACTGAAATGGATGGCAATTTTATATGGTGGAGCTGAACTACTGCGCGCATATCAGGATAATCCCGGTGATAACGTAGCTCATTTTGCTCATATCGGTGGAATGATTTTCGGGTTTATTTTAATCAAGATATTTAACAACGATCGTTCGCGTTTTTATTAGAGGTATGAGCTGGTACAACGATTTATCGATGCAGTTAAAAGGCAGAAACGGTGCACTTATGCGCTTGTTGCTGATTAACTCGGGATTATTTCTGGTAATTAATTTGGCCATCGGTATCGGCATGCTGAGCGGTGTGCACAGTATTCAGTACTTCATTATTGATGTGCTTGATCTTCCGGGATCATTGAGTCATTTGTTAGTTCGTTTTTGGACACCGATAACATACATGTTCGTGCATTATGGATTTTTTCATTTGCTGAGTAACATGTTGTGGCTGTTTTTTATTGGTCGTATGTTCTCCGATTTGCTGGGTGGTGCGCGTTTAACGGGCTTGTACGTGTTGGGCGGATTAACAGGAGCAGCGCTTTTTGTCCTTGTTGCACAACTTCTGCCTGGATATGAAAATGCTGAGCTAAAAGGTGCTTCCGGCAGTGTGATGGCCGTGGTAATTGGAATGGCGGCGTATCGTCCGGATGCAACGGTTTTTCCATTCGGGATAGAAATGCGATTAAAATGGTTAGCACTAATTGCATTTGTTTTAACCACGTTACTCGATTTACCTATGAATCTCGGCGGTAAAGCGGCGCATTTGGGTGGCGCATTAATTGGTTTATATTACGGATGGCAACTGCGTACAAAAGGAAATATTTTGGAAGGTTGGTCAAAGTTGTTTGTGTTTCCCAAAACCAAATTACGCGTAGAACATCGTGCTGGTAAACGAATACCAAATCTTAAAGACCCTCAACAAATTCGCAGAAAAATTGATGAAATACTGGACAAAATTTCGCGTTCAGGTTATGACAGTTTAAGCAAAGAGGAGAAGGAATATCTCAAGGCAAATCATGATAAATTTTAAATGCCCGAATCAGTCAACATAGAACCCGTTCCATCGCGACGATCCATGAGTTGGATCAGCAAAGTGATTTGGGTACTCAATTGGTTTGCAATTGGGGGATTACTATTAGCTATTCTCGCGCCTTTCGTCAATCCTGCTGTATTTTGGCCACTCGCCTTTTGGGGGTTGCTCTTTCCTGTTTTTCTTTTATTCAACGGCGTCTTTCTATTGTATTGGTGGTGGAGAAAAAGAAGACAAGGCTGGTTTACGCTTATCGCAATTTTAATCAGCATACCGTATTGGGGCGATTATCTCCAGCCGGGATTTCATCATAATGCCGAGCCTCCAACCAAAGGAATAAATGTTGTTTCCTACAATGTCAAGTTGTTTGATCTGTATAATTGGTCCAACAATACACAATCCAAGTCCATCATGTTTAATCAGTTGAACTCATTGATGCCTGAAATTTTGTGTGTGCAAGAATTTTATACAGAAGATGCCGGAGCCAATCGTAATCTCGATTCATTAAAAAATCTCCTTGTTCTGCCTTATGTACATGCCGAATACACCATCACACTTCGTAAAGACGATCATTGGGGAATTGCTACCTTTTCACGATACCCGATCGTCAATCAGGGACGAATTCAGTTCAACAATCGAACGAATAACATTTGTATTTATACCGATATCACGGTTGGTACTGATACCATTCGCGTTTACAACATGCATCTGCAATCGGTAAGTTTGGGATATGCTGATTTGAATTTTTTAAAAAATCCGGAACAAAACAAAGATGATGTTGCAGCATCCAAAAACATCCTGAGACGCATGAAAGCCGCATATATCAAGCGCAGCGGTCAGGCGAATGCGATTGCCAAACACATTGCGGAATGCCATTACCCCGTAATTGTTTGCGGTGATTTTAATGACACTCCGAATTCATACGCTTACAGAACTATTAAGGGAAATATGAACGATGCGTTCATTGAAAGTGGTAAAGGTTTTGGGCAAACTTTCATTAACGACTGGCCGGCACCGCGCATTGACTATATGTTATTCAGCAATCGTTTCAGCTCGTATCAATTTAAGATTCACGAAGAGATGAACATTTCGGATCACTATCCGATTAGTACCAAACTTGAGCTACATCCTGTAGAAGTCGACCATTAATTGCCTGTTATCGGCTGAATAATGGCAGGACGTTGTGTGATTTCGTGATAACACAAAATTTCTCCTTCGCAGAAATAATGCGCTACGAGACTTTTTCTCGTTGCGTCAGAATTAGTTACCGGTTCTCCTCCGTGCAGCAAATTCGCATGCCAAATCAGCACATCACCTTTACGCGCTAAGAACACTTTTTTCTGCAATTGTCGTTCTTCCACAACTGCCGCTATTTTCTTTTCGTAATTACCGTATAAATCATCCCCAACAACAAGGGCATTCGAACTATGGTCGAAATCTTCTCCCATCACATAAGGTAAACGATGACTACCGGGATAATAATGTAATGGTCCCGAATTCGCCTGAATATCCTCTAATGCGATCCAAATGGCTATCAAATAACCACGTGGCTCTGTGGACATGTGTATAAAATCAGAGTGCGTTTTTTGACGACTGCCTTTTAAGAAACTGATGGACTGAAACGGAACCACTTTCTTTCCCAGCAAAGTACTCAGCACATCGCGCAATTTCGAATCCGTAATACATGCACGTGCAGTGTCGGATTTCCTCCAGATGTTCATTACGCGTGAATTGGTGTAATCAAAATCTACGGCGTGAGTAGCAATTAAATCCTGCGTTTCACGGTTCACTTGATCCACTATGGAACCAGAGAAGAATTTGGGTAATACCAAATATCCGTTATCAATCCAATATTCCAGATCCTCTTTACTTAACGGCGTTGGTAATTCTCCAATTGTCAAAAGTCGATTTCGCGCGTCGGGACGATCCGCCCAAGGAACTTCACCGCTGTGTTTACGAATATCTTTATGCGAAACAGAGCTGAATACACCTTTCCGAATTTCAAATCGTTCGTACAAAGACTTATTCTTTTGTAAACTACCGGCATGCAACACATTGTGCACATAATGCAATAAGCGCATTCTGCGCAAATAACTCCAGTATGATTTAAGTCGGGACACATCCAAAGGTAAGGTTTATCTCGTTTTTCCACATTTTATCACCGTACGGAAATCGGGATAATGAAACTGTTAAATTTGACAATTAACAATTGTAAAAGCACATGAAAAATATTACAGTCATTGGATCAGGAACAATGGGCAACGGAATTGCTCACGTATTTGCGCAAACAGGTTATGATGTGACCTTGGTAGATATTTCCAAAGAGGCCTTAGATCGTGGATTGAAGACCATCGCAAAAAATCTGGATCGTCAGGTGGCTAAAGGCAGCTTGACAGAAGCCGATAAAACGGCAACATTGGCTCGTATTAACCCGGTAACGGATCTAGCTGCAGGTGTTACCCATGCAGATCTTGTTGTCGAAGCTGCAACAGAGAATGTGGATTTGAAATTGAAAATATTCCGTGATATGGATGCAGCAGCACCGGCTCATTGCATTCTGGCCTCCAATACTTCATCCATTTCTATCACGCGCATTGCGGCGGTAACTAAGCGCCCCGAGCAAGTTATCGGTATGCATTTTATGAATCCGGTTCCTGTAATGAAACTGGTTGAAGTTATTCGCGGTTACAATACTACCGATGCAATTACTGGAACAATTATGGACTTGTCCAAGAAGCTGGGCAAAGTTCCTGTTGAAGTGAACGACTACCCGGGGTTTGTGGCGAATAAGATTTTGATGCCGATGATCAATGAAGCTATCATCACCTTGCACGAAGGAACTGCAGGTGTGGAAGAAATTGATACCGTGATGAAATTAGGAATGGCACATCCGATGGGGCCGTTGCGTTTAGCAGATTTCATCGGACTTGATGTATGCCTCTATATTTTGCGCGTGTTGCAAGAAGGTTTCGGAAATCCGAAATATGCGCCATGTCCATTATTGGTAAACATGGTTCAGGCCGGACATTTGGGAGATAAAACGGGCAAAGGATTTTATGAATATACCGACCCAAAAAATCTTGTTGTAGCAGAACGATTTCGCAAGAAAGAATTAATCGGATAATTTGAAAGGCTGTCGCAAGACAGCCTTTTTTGTGCAATGATTTCAAGCGTAATTAGTACTGCCACACCCACAACGATTCATTGTATTTCGAAGAAAACTCTTGCTCGCGTTGCTCCATTATCGTTGCGTCATTTCCCGAATCGATCACCACATA
>JAJTEY010000016.1:0-8345 GCA_021299855.1 Bacteroidota bacterium
TACTATGTTGATATCACAGGAGGTTGCGCACAAGGAACCGATACAGTAAACGTTACTGTAAATCCTGCTTCAACAAACACCATCAGTGCTGCAAACTGTTCGTCTTATTTGTCTCCTGCAGGAAATACTTATACTACAACGGGGGTATATGTTGATACATTAACAGCGCTTAGCGGATGCGATAGTTTGATTACGATTAACCTAACAATTAATCAACCAACAACTTCTTCAATTACTGTTTCCTCTTGCGACGCGAGCTATACCGCCCCATCAGGTGCAACATTTACAACTTCCGGAACATACACTGATGTTATTCCGAATGTTGCCGGTTGCGATAGTACAATCACAATTGACTTAACATTTAATTCGGCTACAAGCGCAAGTATCACGGCTCAATCTTGTGATTCCTACACAGCTCCATCCGGCGCTGTATTCACAACTTCCGGTATGTTTATGGATACCATTGCGAACGTTGCGGGATGTGATAGTGTCATTACTATTAACTTAACAGTGAACTATACAACCGGTGCAGCATTAACACCTATGGTGTGTGACTCATATTCATCTCCTGCAGGTAACGTTTATACGACCAGCGGTTTGTATTACGACACTTTGGTTAATGCGGGAGGATGTGACAGTATTATCTCCATCAATTTGGTGGTAATGAACTCATCATCATCATCCATGACAGCAACTTCTTGCGGTGCATACACATCTCCTGCCGGGAACGTATACACTACTTCGGGAACTTATGTTGATTCATTGGTAACGGTTGGCGGATGTGATAGTATCGTTCGACTGTTACAGGAACAACTTCTGCATCAACTGTATGTTTGGATGATGCTGATGTAACATTGACAGGAACTCCTGCAGGCGGTACATGGAGCGGCCCCGGTGTAACCGGATCTAACTTTGATCCATCAGTTGGAGCAGGCGCACAGGTGTTGACCTATTCTTATACCGATAACAACAACTGTAGCGGAACTGCTGTGGTTACAGTTAACGTTAATGCTTGTGTCGGAATTGCCGAGCAGCAAGACGGTTCTGCAGTTAAGGTATATCCTAATCCTGCAACTGATTTCATTAACGTAGTGATAGTGCCTACCGAAAATGGTCAGGTACAAGTTCAAATGTTTGACTTGTCCGGTAAGGCAGCGTCAGAACAATTTGCTTTCAATGTATCAGGTAATATGAGCAATACATTGCCGGTAAACACCGCTAACATTGCTTCAGGTGCGTATCTGATGCGCGTAACCAATGGAACTCAGGTTTCTGTTACTCGCGTAGTGATCAGTCGCTAAAAAGATTACGAGTACAAAATAAAAAACGCGGTTCGTATGAACCGCGTTTTTTTATGATACTAATCGTACTTACAATTTACGCTTCATCTCCACCATTTCGTAACCTTCAATCAAATCTCCAACCTGAATATCGTCGAACTTGTCAATGTTCAATCCGCATTCGTAGCCGGTAGCTACTTCTTTCACGTCGTCTTTGAAACGTTTCAATGATCCGAGCGATCCGTCGTGCAATACAATACCATTACGAATTACGCGCACCTTGGTGTTACGATTAACTTTTCCATCCAATACGTAACAACCTGCGATCGTGCCGACTTTAGTGATTTTGAATACTTCACGAATTTCGATGTTGCACACCACCTTCTCTTCAAATTCAGGAGCCAACATACCCAACATCGCAGCCTTCACTTCTTCGATCGCCTTGTAGATGATAGAGTACAAGCGGATATCGATCTGTTCTGTTTCTGCCAGTTTCTTCGCGCTTTGAGACGGACGCACCTGGAAGCCGATGATGATCGCATTGGAAGCTGAAGCTAACAATACGTCGGACTCCGAGATAGCACCAACACCTTTATGTACAATTCGAACCTGAACTTTTTCAGTAGACAACTTCAGCAATGAATCTGCCAACGCTTCGATTGAACCATCTACGTCACCTTTGATAATAATGTTCAATTCTTTGAAGTCGCCTATTGCCAAACGTCTGCCGATTTCATCCAGCGTAATATGTTTGGTTGTACGGATCTGTTGTTCACGTTGTAATTGTAATCGACGTGTAGCAATATCACGTGCTTCACGTTCGTCTTCCATCACGTTGAACTTGTCACCCGCTTGCGGAGCACCGCTTAATCCGAGAATCAACACCGGAGTTGCAGGACCTGCTTCATCAATATGACCTCCGCGTTCGTTATGCATCGCTTTTACACGACCACTGTAACAACCTGCCAATACTACATCGCCGATTCGTAATGTTCCGTTTTCTACAAGAACAGTAGCAGTATATCCACGACCTTTATCTAACGTAGATTCAATGATGGTGCCGTTTGCACGACGCTTTGGATTGGCTTTCAACTGAAGCATTTCTGCCTCGAGCAACACTTTGTCCAATAACGTATCAATGTTGAGTCCTTTCTTGGCAGAAATTTCCTGACACTGATATTTGCCGCCCCACTCTTCAACCAGAATGTTCATCGCCGCTAATGCCTCACGAATTTTGTCAGGATTGGCACCCGGTTTATCAATTTTATTAATCGCGAATACGATTGGAACACCCGCAGCTTGCGCGTGGTTGATCGCTTCCACTGTTTGCGGCATTACACTGTCGTCAGCTGCAACAACAATAATTGCAACGTCTGTTACCTGAGCACCACGTGCACGCATCGCAGTAAATGCTTCGTGACCCGGAGTATCAAGGAATGTAATTTGTTTACCATTCTCAAGTTTCACGCCATACGCCCCAATGTGTTGCGTAATACCTCCGGCCTCACCGGCAATAACGTTTGACTTCCGCACGTAGTCAAGTAACGATGTTTTACCATGGTCTACGTGACCCATTACGGTTACGATTGGAGGACGGTCAACTAAATCACCTTCCTGATCAACTTCTTCCTTAATCGATTCTTGAACTTCAATACTTACAAATTCGACTTTGTAGCCAAATTCTTCTGCAAGAAGGGCAATGGTTTCTGCATCGAGTCGCTGGTTAATAGAAACGAATAAACCTAATGTCATACATGTTGCGATGATTTTCGTCACCGGAACATTCATCATGGAAGCCAACTGATTTGCAGTAACGAACTCCGTTACTTTAATCACACTCTTTTCTGCTTCCGCTGCTTCCTGCTGTTCTGCTAAACGTTCGCGAATCTCTTCGCGCTTCTCTCGACGGTATTTAGATGCTTTTGATTTACCCTGACCACTTAAACGAGCCAGAGTATCTTTAATCTTCTGTTGGATTTCTTCTTCTGTAAGCTCAACCTTCGGTTCATTTGCACGAGGCTTTCCACGTTGAGCTCCTCCGCCTCCGCCACGGTTTCCTTGTCCGCCTTGTTGTTTCGCAAAATCATTCGGATTAACAGGGCCGCCCGCTTTAGCAATGCGTTTGCGTTTCTTTTTCTTGTCAGCTTCAAATTGCGCCGACGAAGATGCTACCGGCTTCTTTTTGTCGTCTTTAACCGGAAGTTCAATTCGCCCCATGATTTTAGGACCTTCCAGTTTTTCAACAGAGCGACGGAACAATGTCTCTTCCGGTTTAGTTTCTTCTGCGGTCGGCGGTATTACAGGTTCTTCCGAAACAACTTCAGGTGTAGTAACAACATCTTCCTTAACGGATTCTTCTTTGACCGGTTCCCCCGTTTTCTTTTTTGAGCGCGTTGTTTTTGCAGGTTTTTCCGCTTCAGGAGCCGGCTCTTCTTTCTTTTTGCCTCTCTTCGGTTTTGTGGCTTCAAGATCAATCTTGTCCACCACCTTGAACGAGACGGTTGCTTCAGATTTCATTCGAACAACTTCTTCTTCAGTAGCTTTCGATTCAATTTTTTCAGCAACAGGCTCAATCACTTTCGGCTCTTCAACCTTTGGAGGTTCAACAACTTTCGGCTCTTCTTTTTTAACCTCTATAACAGGCTCTTCATCTGCCGCAATCACTTCTTTCTTAGGACGGGTAGAGAGCGCCAGTAATTTGGATTCTTCTTTTTCCTCACGGTCAATAGCAAATTCCTTAACCAGCAGGTTATACATGTCCTGACTGATCTTGCCGTTCGGGTTGCGATCAATCTTGAATCCCTGTTCGTCCAGAAATTCAAAGATGCGGTCAAGAGAAACGTTAAATTCTCCCTTAACCTTACTGATGCGAATTGTTTTTTCTTGTTCTGTCATAATTTGCTATCCTCTCGACAGCCGGTACAAATTTCGTAAAAACAAAGCGGACAGCCATACAAATGTCCGCTTTGTTAAGAATTACTCAAATTCAGAGCGCAAGATTCGCTTCACCTCACGAACGGTTTCTTCTTCCAGATCCGTGCGTTTAACGAGTTCTTCATCGCTTAATTCAAGAACAGCTTTTGCAGTATCACAGCCGATATTCTTGAATTCGTTAATAATCCAATCTTCAATTTCATCACCAAATTCGGTCAAATCAACGTCTTCCACATCTTCGTCAGAATCGCGGTACACATCAATTTCATAACCTGTTAATTTTCCGGCCAAACGAATGTTATGCCCGCCTTTACCAATAGCCAAAGAAACCTGATCCGGCTTCAAGAATACTTCTGCACGCTTATTGTCTTCATCCAAACGAATTGACGTGATTTTTGCAGGGCTTAAAGCACGCTGAATCAACAATTGAACGTTCGATGTGTAATTGATCACGTCAATATTTTCATTGCGCAATTCGCGAACGATTCCGTGGATACGAGAACCTTTCATCCCTACGCAAGCACCAACCGGATCAATACGATCATCGTACGATTCAACAGCCACTTTCGCACGCTCACCGGGTTCACGAACAATCTTCTTGATAGTAATAAGACCATCGTAAATTTCAGGCACTTCATTCTCGAACAACTTCTCGAGGAATGAAGGTGCTGTGCGGGAAAGAATAATAACAGGAGTATTGTTGCGTAAATCAACTTTAGCAACCACAGCACGTACGGAATCTCCTTTTTTGAAGAAGTCGCCCGGGATTTGTTCTGTTTTTGGAAGGATCAACTCGTTGCCTTCGTCATCCAGCACCATTGTTTCTTTTTTCCAAACCTGATATACTTCACCGGTAATAACTTCACCTACACGCTCTCTGTATTTTTTGTAGATGCCGTCTTTCTCGAGATCCAACACGCGAGAAACTAAATTCTGACGAATAGCCAATACCGCACGACGACCAAAGTCCTCTAACATGATACGATCTGTAACTTGTTCGCCAATTTCAAAATCAGGTTCAATTTTGCGCGCTTCTGCTAATGCTATGTGCTTGTTCTCGTCGTAATCGAAACTGTCTTCAGCAAATTCGTCGTCCACGATTTCGCGGTTACGCCAAATTTCTAAGTCACCACGCTCGGGGTTAACAATAACGTCGAAGTTTTCGTCCGAGCCGTATTTCTTACGGATCAGACTACGGAAGACGTCTTCAAGAATACTCATCAGCGTAGTTCTATCAATGTTCTTGACATCTTTAAACTCCGCAAAGGATTCGATCAAATTGATATTTTCCATTGTTGGTTATAGTTAATCGTTGTCTTAAAATTTAATTATGAGTTTTGTTTCTTTTACTTCTTCCAGCGGAAAGCACAACTCTTCAGTAACTGTTTGCTTTCCTTTTTTACCTTCAAGTTTTACCTTTTGCGTACGGGTAATCACCACCTGATCATTTTGTAGTGCAACTAAAGCACCTTCTACTTTCTGACCATTTTTTAATACCACGCTTACTTCTTTCCCTGCGTTCTTTACAAATTGCCGATCAACTTTGAACGGTTGATCTATGCCCGGAGAACCTACTTCCAGTTCATAATCTTCTTGCTCCCGATCGAACTGTGCATCAAGCCAGCGACTTAATTTAACGCAATCGCTTATGGCCAAATGATTGTCGTGGTCGATGGTAACGGTTACTTTGTTTTTCGCAGAAACCGTAACATCTACCAAATAGTATTCGCTGCCCAACTCGGACAAATACTGATTAACTAAAACCTTAACGTTATCGACGTTCATTGTTGTGCAAAAAAACAGGGGACTCTTGTCCCCTGTACTTAAATCCAAACCGGCGGCAAATATAACACGAAATTTCATAGAATCCAATGGTTTTTTGCGTAACCATGAGTAATTATTAACGTAAACGCGTATTAGTCGTTCTTTTTAGGTCTTTAACCCTCAGATTAACCGGGAACGGCGCACATGTTAAACTCTAAACTAAACCCGCAACATGAAGCCGAACAAACAAATCAACGGGAACGAGAGCATCCTGAAACGAATTTACGCTCTCACGCTCTTCATACTTGTGCAAACAAGCGCGGTTATGGCACAAGCTGCCACTAATCCGGTGAAGAAAGGAATTTCAGTAGGTGAGGTACTGATGTACGTAGGACTTATTGGTGGTGTTATGGCCGCCGCCTGGTTTTTGGTAATGGGCCAAAGCGGGAAAAAAGATGATGCTCCGGAAACACCTTCCTCACGAAAATTCGCGGTTTTTTAATGCGTGTTTAAGAAATACCAACTGCGGTTACTGTTTGGTGCCGTTCTTATATTTCATTTCAGTCAGCACATGACCATCAGGGCCGTAGTAAACCCATTTGCCGTGCGGTTTACTGATTTTACGGGTCTTGTATACCTTTTTACCGTTGCCTTTCGTAAGCACATACTCTTTTACTTTCACCACTTTATGACGCGTTACACTTTGCTTTTTACTGTCGGTGTAGTAGTTGGTCGTTTTGCCATCCAGTCGACCCATGTCGTAATGGGTTTTGGTTCTAAGAACTCCGGTTTCATAATAAAACACCCAGTTTCCGTGCAGTTTGTCTAGTTTATAACTGCCCGATTCTTCTAAAATTCCTTTATCGGTCCAGGTTTGCCACTTGCCATCTTTTTTACCGTATTTGAATCTTCCGGTTTGGTGAATTTTGCCGTTATTCCACCAATAATGCCAGTTGCCGTGCTTTACACCATTGAGATAACTTCCGGTATAGTTGGCTTTCCCGTTGTAGTACCAACCTTTCCACTCGCTAACCATTATTCCTTCGTTAAACGAACCTTGATCTTTAAGTTGTCCGTTATCATACCACGCACTCCACATGCCGTCTTCTTTATTCTTTACGTATTTCCCTTCTTGTAATTTTTGTCCGTTTTCGAACCAGAAGGTCCACGAGCCGTGCTTAAAACCCTCTTTGAAAGTGCCTTCTTTATATTTCTGTCCGTTCGGATACCAGAATGACCAAAGACTGTCTTCTTTGTCATTCTTATAATAACCGTCCATCTCTTTTTGATTACCGTCTTCAAGCCAATATTGCCAGTGACCGTTACGCTGATTGTTGGCAAATTCACCAATCATTTCAGGTTGTCCATCGGTTTTAAACCAAGTCCATTCGCCCGTTTTCTCATCGTTCAAATGTTGCCCTTTAATACTAACAGTGCCCGATTCGAACCAATGTATAGTGGTTCCATTTTTTAATCCCTCTTTGAATTCATCCTTAAATTCAAGAGTGCCGTTTTGTCTCCAGAATGTCCATGTGCTGTCTTTTACACCATTACGATAGATGCCTTCACCACGTTTTTGTCCGTTATCAAATACAATTAAAATTCTACCATAGCCGTTCGTAATAATTTGTTTTTTGTCCTCACTCCACATATTAACGATGCGCTCTTTGCCTTTCACGAAATCAACTTCTTGTTTCTTGCTTCCATCTTCGTAACAATAGTTCCAACGCCCGTCTTTCTTGCCTTTTACGAAAGCTCCTTGTTCTTTTTGTTTTCCGTTAGGAAACCACGCGGAATAAGAACCGTGTAATGTGTCATCAACAAAATTGCCATCGCTCTCCGGTGTTCCGTTTTCCAGGTAATATGCAAAGCGCCCGTCTTTTCGCGACGTCCATTTAAAATTGATCCATAAAATTTTGTAGTTCTCAATACTACGAACTTGACCGTTTTCGTGATAAGAAGTCCAGGTGCTATCGGGTAAGTTATCGATGTATTTACATGTTAATGCAGTATTGCCGTTTTTGTACCAATACTTCGCTTGACCACTGCGCATGCCATTGAAATAGCGCTCTTCCGCTTTCTTTTTGCCGTCTTCAAAATAATAGGTCCATAAGCTGTCTTCTTTGCCGAGTTTATATGCACCGGTGCGCTGCAATTGTCCGCTTTGATACCAGTAACTGCACTTCCCGTGAAGTTTGCCATTCAACCAATATTCTTCACTTTTCTTTTGCTTTTTCTTCTCGTCGTAGAACTCAATTTTTTTCTCGGGCTTCTTGGCAACTGCACGCGTCGGCTTGTTTCCGCCTTTCGACTCAGGTTGAACAGGAATAACTTGTGCTACACTTTGTGCACAAATAAAGGTAAACA
>JAJTEY010000016.1:8390-40125 GCA_021299855.1 Bacteroidota bacterium
TAACGAAACTATAACGGGAAAGAAACACTCTTTCTTGTGATTGACAACAAAACTAATTGTTGCCCGACGAATTTGAGAGGCGCAATGAAGAAGTAATCAACAAATTCGCGTGTGCAAATGCTACTGCTATACTCCGCGCAGCTTTGTAACGGCCTGTTTAAAATCGAGCACAACCCGGTCAATTATATCTTCCCCATGTTGCATGCCGAATGATAGCCTGATAGATGCAGCCGCCTCCTGATCACTCAATCCCATTCCGGTAAGTACATGAGACGGCTCCGGTATTGCTGACGTGCATGCAGAACCTAAAGAGAAAGCGTACCGAGGAATTTGTTTAACCAAATGTTGTGCTTGAATTCCGGGAAAACAAATATTGCTGGTGTTGTACAAGCGACTGCGTGTGCTGCCGTTAATAATTCCAAAGTGATCCTCGGTCAATAATTGTTCAATACGTGTGCGAATGCGCGATATACGCGACCCCATTTCCCACAATTGACTTTCACACAGTTGTGCTGCTGTGCCAAGACCTACAATCCCCGGCACATTCAGCGTTCCGGACCGTCTACCGTTTTCATGTCCTCCCCCGTGCATAAGAGGTAACAAGCTCACACGTGGTTTTTTTCTTCGTACAAACAACGCACCAACGCCTTTGGGTCCGTACATTTTGTGTGCGGATAGCGTACAGACATCTATGCCGAGTTCCCTGACATCTACTCTGATTTTTCCAACAGCCTGCGTGGTGTCTGAGAAAAAAATGGATCCGTGGTCATGTGTGATGCGAGCAAGAGTTTCAATGGGTTGAATGACGCCGGTTTCATTATTCGCCATCATCACAGCAACCAAAATTGTTTCCGGACGCAAGGCTTTACTTAAATCTTCAGGATCGATTAGTCCTTCACGATTTACGGGCAACAGCGTAATCTCAAATCCTACATCTTCCAAGGCAGTCAGCGTATCCAGCACTGCTTTGTGTTCGGTTACACAGGAAATAATATGCCTCCCTTTGTTTTGATACATCGCCGCAATGCCTTTAATAGCAAGGTTAACAGCTTCAGTGGCCCCGGATGTGAAAATAATTTCAGACGGTTCGCAGTTAATTAATCCTGCAACCTGCTCACGCGCTCGATCAACAGCAGCAGCGGCAGTCCATCCGTAGGCGTGTGTGTGGCTGGACGCATTTCCAAAGTGCTCACGATAGTAAGGCAACATTTGTTCTAACACGGTTTCGTGCACCGGTGTTGTGGCATTGAAATCCAGATATACAGGCTGATTCACATCACAAAGGTAGAACATAAAAAAGGAGGATGCCTTCTCCCTTTGGCATCCTCCCTTGTTATCCGATAAAAACACACGAACCGGAATGGGTTTGTTACTTGGAAATCAAAATGCGTTTACTGCCAACCATGTTACCCGAACTCAGACGGGATTGAGAACATAGCTGACAGTAGAATGGTGTTCATAGTTGAGCTTTTTAATTGGTTTGATGTGGCAAAGGTGTTGTGCATGATTTCACCGAACAAGGACAGCAGGTCGAAATCTTACGTCTTCAGGAAGTTGTTTTTGACGCAGGAATTGCCGTTAACTTTGCAGCGCTCAATTTCAAATTATCGTGTCCGAAAAGACGACCAATTTTATTTTATTGCATGTGATTGTCTTTATTTGGGGATGGACAGCTATCCTTGGTAAAGCCATTGAGCTGCCGGCAGTACAATTGGTTTGGCTAAGAATGCCGATAGCTTTAGTGGGAATCTTTTTGTTTCTAATCCTACGTCGTCAAAATCTTCGTATCGATATCAAACAGGCCGGGAAGTATTTCGGTATCGGACTAATTGTGGCATTGCACTGGATTTGTTTTTATGCTTCCATTAAAGAAAGTAATGTCTCTGTAACGCTAGCGTGCTTTTCAACCGGGTCCTTATTCTCTGCATTTATTGAGCCCTTATTTTTTAAGCGTAAGGTGAGTGTGTATGAAATTATTTTCGGCGTGATGGTGGTTCTTGCACTGACGCTGATTTTTAGCGTTGAAACACAATATGTGTATGGAATCATTCTCGGTATCCTGGCGGCGTTAACGTCTTCAATTTTTGGTGTGCTCAACGGGGTTCTTATTCAGAAGGGGCACAACGGCTCGGTAGTTTCGTTTTATGAAATGTTAGGTGGATTTTTAGGAATGTCGGTTTATGTGCTTATCGCCAAACCGTGGGAAGGATCCTTGTTGGCGATGTCCGGGACTGATTTGGTGTACTTGCTGATACTTGGCATTCTTTGCACCAGTGTGCCTTTCATGATTAGTATGCACATCTTAAAAACTATTAGTCCTTACACGGTGTCTTTAACGCTCAACCTGGAAACATTGTATGGTATCGTGTTTGCCTATTTCATTTATCACGAAGACAAGCAATTAACTGGATATTTTTATGTGGGATCTGCAATTATTCTCAGTACCATTTTCCTGAACGCGTGGATTAAATTCCGCCAACGTTCATTAAAAAGCGTTTCGGAAGATGCAGCGTGAACCATTCTGTTGCAAATTTGTTCTCTTGTATTGTAATAAATTTACCACTCTCCGACATGAAACTCATTTCCCCGTACGCTAATTCGTTAACAGAATATTCTCGTTGGACTACTCGTGTTGTTCAGATCGGTGATGTGCCTTTGGGGGGTGGAAATCCTATTCGTGTACAATCCATGACGACAACGGATACCATGGATACTGCGGCTACTGTTGCGCAGTCGATACGGATGATTGAGGCGGGTTGTGAATACGTTCGAATTACTGCCCCAAGTTTGAAGGAAGCGGAAAATTTAAAGAACATCAAGGACGAGTTGCGTAAGGCGGGTTATAAAACTCCGTTGGTTGCGGATATTCACTTTACGCCGAATGCAGCAGAATTGGCTGCACGAATCGTAGAAAAAGTGCGTGTAAATCCCGGCAACTACGCCGATAAAAAGAAATTCGAACACATCGATTATACAGACGCCTCTTACCAAAGTGAATTGCAACGGATCCGTGATAGATTTATCCCACTTGTGCGCATTTGTAAAGAGTATGGTACTGCAATGCGTATCGGCACTAATCACGGTTCGTTGAGTGATCGTATTTTAAGTCGATACGGGGATACACCACAAGGTATGGTGGAATCGGCAATGGAATTTTTGCGAATTTGTGAAGAAGAGGGTTACAAAAACATTGTCTTATCAATGAAGGCAAGTAATCCTCAGGTCATGGTGCAGGCGTATCGATTGCTGGTACAACAGATGATGGCAGCGGGAATGAATTATCCTCTGCATTTGGGCGTTACTGAAGCCGGCGATGGAGAAGATGGTCGTATTAAATCTGCTGCCGGAATTGGAACGTTGCTGGAAGACGGACTCGGAGATACTGTTCGTGTGTCCTTAACAGAAGATCCGGAATTTGAAATCCCTGTTGCAAAGGCGCTGGTCAACCGTTATAACAATCGTGCAGGCCATGATGCAATTCAACCGGTGCATGTTGTTAACAGCAACTACTCCTTGCCTTATTCACCTTACGAATATGAACGCCGTCATGCACAACCGGTGTTAAATTTTGGAGAGAAGAATGTTCCACGTGTAATTGCCGATTTTAGCAAGCGTGATGCAATCACTCCGGCATCCTTGTTTGCAGTTGGGTACCAGTATTCTGTTCCAACCGACAAATGGAACTTAACGGATCAGGCGTGCGACTTTTTATATACGGGCGATCAAATTTTGAATTTTGAAATTCCGGGAACACTGGGGATTATTGTAAATTCGGGTGAGTACGGGTCAGTTCAAAATAAGGACAGATACTATCCCTTGTTTTGTGGCAATGAATTTTTTGCAGCATCTGTAACACATCCGCAGTTAAATTTTGTCGCAGCGGATATACATACGTTAACTCCTGAATTCGTCACCAAACTGAAGGGGCAGTACAATGTTGTCGTAGTGCTGGACAGCATGAACGTCCATGCTATGCCGGAGCTTCGCCGTGCCATGATGCTACTGATGGAAGCCGGTTGTGCAACGCCTGTTGTCTTGAAGCGTAACTTCATGATTGAGTCCGCAGAAGAGGGCGTACTTTTCGCTGCAACCGATTTTGGTGCGTTGTTGCTGGATGGAATGGGTGATGGAGTTTGGATGAAAACATCTGAAAATATTCCGCAAATGTCCGTGAACAGTTGTGTTTTTGGAGTATTGCAGGCTACACGTACGCGCATTTCCAAAACCGAATATATTTCTTGTCCTTCCTGCGGCAGAACATTGTTTGATCTTCAGGAAACGACCAATAAAATCCGCAAACGCACCGAACATCTTAAGGGTGTTAAAATCGGAATCATGGGCTGTATTGTAAATGGTCCGGGAGAAATGGCCGATGCAGATTACGGATACGTTGGAACCGGCGTTGGCAAGATAACCTTGTATAAAGGCAAAGAAGTTGTAGAGCGGAATATCCCTGAAAGTGAGGCGGTAGAAGCGCTTGTAAACCTCATCAGAAAGCACGGTGATTGGGTAGAAGCCAGAGAGTTAGCCGAGTAATCAACATTTGCCTCTGCAAAACTTAGTCTTTTCTTGATTTAGCCCAACAATCGTCCGTTCTACCTTTGAACCGACTAAGACTAAACTCATGAAAAAACTGTCCTTTTTGACATTGGCTGTAGTGCTTGCATTTCCTGCATTAGCACAGATTACAGTAACTAATGGTGTTGTTCCTTCGCACATGCAAGGAGTTAACGGGACCAACAACTCGCGTACCCACATGTGGTGCTGGCTGGAGATTTCCGGATTGACGCCGGGTGCTACGTATCGTTATTATTCTACTGTTGATACGCTTAATGCTTCTACAACATCAAATGGTGCGGGTAACCCGATACTAATGAACATGACCAGTGGCACGGTGCGCAGATCTACAAATGTATCATTGAGCAATAATGCCGGTCACGATTCTCTTACTGCAACAAATGCCGGAACGTTTGCAGGATGGTTCGGTGTTGAGCCAACCGGCAATGCACGTTTTACACCCGGATTTACGGTTTATCCAAAAATTATTTTGAATAATGGAGCAGGAGGAACATCGGTAGCAACGCGTTTGGTCGCTTCACAGTTTCCAATAACCGTAGTTAATTATGGTACTGCTTCCGGAAGTCCGGTTGAAGGCACAGCTTTGTATGATGAGGTTAATGCAGTCGCAAAAAACTTCATCGGTGTATATGACAATGTTAGCGCAACCGGTCGTCCTGTGGCGATCAGTATTGTTGAAAATGACGGAATGGACTTATATCCGGTTACATCTATTGCCACCTTCTATCGTAACATGGTAGACACGAACGCCGGTTATTGGGGTGCAATCATTCCTAATGCATTGTCCAATGGTGTTCGCGCATTAGTGGAATACGATCGTGCTACGGCAGGTGGTATCGACACTATTGCAGATGCTGACGGTTGGTGGTGCAGCGGTTTAAATACAGTAAACATGAGTGCCGGTAATATCGGATTATACTTGAATTCGTCATTTGTATTAACGCCTTCCGCAAATATCCCGGACACGATGTATGTCAATATTCAAGGAAATTTCAGTGCAAATTCCAACGATCCTTCCGCTTATTATGTTTGGGACTTCGGAGATACATCATTGACGGTTTCCGGTGCTAACGTTACACATACCTACGCCAATCAAGGATTGTATCCGCTTACCCTTGTAATTACCAATGGCGCGTGTTCAGATACCATCACGCAAAATATCGTGGTCATGCTGGGCACAGGAATTCAAGCTACACCAAGTTTCCTAATGTACACGTCTCCAAATCCTACAGACGGACAATTTACAATCGCAGTTTCGAACGATCACTTGAAAACGATTGAAGTCATGAATTTGCTCGGTGAAATCGTTTATTCCGGAGTATCTAATACAGCCCGCACGAACATCGATATTGCTGGTCAACCCAACGGAATGTACTTGGTGCGTGTAACCGATCGTGAAACGAATCGTGTTGCCACCCGCAAGATTGTGCTTAAGTAAACCTGTTCGCCATGAACAAAAAAAGGTGATCCGTAAGGGTCACCTTTTTTGTTGATACATCAATGAACTAATCCAGTTTCAAAACGGCCATAAATGCACTCTGCGGAACTTCTACTGCTCCAATCTGACGCATACGTTTTTTCCCTTCCTTCTGCTTCTCCAACAGTTTACGCTTACGGGAAATATCACCGCCATAACATTTTGCTGTAACATCTTTACGAATGGCAGAAATGTTTTCACGTGCAACAATCTTACTGCCAATAGCAGCCTGAATAGCAATCTGGAATTGTTGACGTGGAATTAACTCCTTCAACTTTTCGCAAATCTTTTTACCAAACTCATGTGCTCTCGAACGGTGAATCAATGCAGATAATGCGTCCACCTGATCGCCATTGATAAGAATATCCAACTTGATCAAATCCGATTGACGATAATTCAACGGATGATAATCGAACGAAGCGTAGCCTTTAGAAATTGATTTTAGTTTATCGTAAAAGTCAAATACAATTTCTCCCAATGGCATTTCAAATACCATTTCCACACGATCCGTGGTCAGGTAATTTTGATTCAACATGGTGCCACGTTTCTCCATGCACAACTTAATGATTGCACCAACAAACTCAGCTTTGGTAATGATACTGGCCTTAATATACGGCTCTTCAATATTGTCGAGCTTCGTCGGGTCGGGCATATCACTCGGATTGTGCATGTCAATGCGTTCTCCGGTTGTGGTATAGGCAATATAACTTACGTTAGGAACGGTAGTAATTACCGTCATATTAAATTCACGCTCCAGGCGCTCTTGCACAATTTCCATGTGCAACATGCCTAAGAATCCGCATCGGAATCCAAAACCTAAAGCCGCAGATGCTTCCGGTTCCCAGGTTAATGAGGCATCATTCAACTGCAATTTTTCCATGGAATAACGCAGCTCTTCATAATCGTCGGTATCAACAGGATAAATTCCCGCGAATACCATCGGCTTAACATCCTCAAAGCCCTGAATACCTTGAGAACATGGATTCTCAACCGTGGTAATTGTATCTCCCACTTTTACTTCGCGCGCATTTTTAATTCCGGAAATGATATAACCTACATCACCGGTGCGCACTTCATTTCGGGGTTCTAATCCTAAACGTAAAATTCCAATTTCATCAGCGTTGTATTCGCTGCCCGTATTGAAAAACTTTACTTTCTGTCCTTTGCGAATTACACCATTCACCACTTTGTAGTAGGCGATGATTCCACGAAACGGATTAAAGACAGAATCGAAAATTAAAGCTTGTAATGGTTTGTCTTCTTCTCCTTTCGGACTTGGAATGCGCTCCACAACAGCCTCCAGAATTTCCGCAACACCTAATCCTGTTTTACCTGATGCTGCCAAAATATCTTCCCGCTTGCACCCTAACAAGTCAACAATTTGATCTTTCACCACTTCCGGCTCTGCACTCGGTAAATCAATTTTATTCAGAATAGGAATGATCTCCAGATCATGTTCCAATGCGAGATACAAATTGGAAATTGTTTGCGCCTGAATTCCCTGAGCCGCATCAACAATCAACAATGCGCCTTCGCAGGATGCAATAGAGCGCGAAACTTCGTACGAAAAGTCAACGTGACCCGGAGTGTCGATAAGATTGAGCACGTATTTTTCGCCTTTGTACGTGTAGTCCATTTGAATGGCGTGACTCTTAATGGTAATGCCACGTTCCTTCTCCAGGTCCATATCATCCAGCACTTGTGCTTCCATGTCACGTGAAGACACCGTTTTCGTAATCTCCAGCAACCGATCGGCAAGAGTAGACTTACCGTGGTCGATATGGGCGATAATGCAGAAGTTTCTAATGTGTTTCATAGTTTCAACGAGCCGCGAAATTACGCAAAAATAGGGCTTCTTTTTTTCGGGCTTTGATTTATGCGTGTTCTGTTTACTTTTGCACCGCATTAACCATTGTCGTCCATGAAAGTTACCGACCATCTTAATTCAGCGAAATCAACCTTATTTTCTATTGAAATTCTGCCTCCATTGAAAGGCAAAAGCATTCAGTCGATTTACGAAGGTATTGATCCGTTGATGGAGTTCAAACCATCTTTCGTGGACGTTACCTATCACCGCGAGGAGTACATTTACAAGAAACGTGATGGCGGATATCTTGAAAAAGTGTCCATACGTAAGCGCCCGGGAACGGTAGGTATTTGCGCGGCGATCATGAACCGCTATCGTGTTGATGCTGTGCCCCATATTATTTGCGGAGGTTTCACCAAAGAAGAAACAGAAAGCGCATTAATCGATTTACATTTTCTTGGAATAGACAATGTTTTGTTGTTACGTGGGGATGCGATTAAAACGGAATCACAATTCGTGCCTGAACCGAATGGTCATCAATACGCCATTGATTTGGTGCGTCAGGTTAACGAAATGAATAGCGCACATTACTTGCACGAGGATATTGTGGAAATGGCGCCAACTAACTTCTGCGTGGGTGTTGCCGGATATCCCGAAAAACATTTCGAAGCACCGAACATGTATGCGGATATGAAATTTTTGAAAGAGAAAGTTGATGCAGGTGCTGATTACATTGTGACACAGATGTTTTTCGATAACGCGAAATTTTTCGAATTCGTTGCCAAGTGTCGCGAAATGGGCATTAATGTGCCGATTATTCCGGGCTTGAAAATTCTAACGCAAAAGAAACAGCTCATTTCATTGCCAAAGATTTTCCATATCGACATTCCGCAAGACTTATACATGGCTGCAGAAAAATGCAAAACCGATGCGGAAGTGAAAGAAGTGGGAATTCAATGGTGTATTCAACAGTCGAAGGAATTGGTAAAAGCCAACGTTCCGTGTTTGCACTTCTACACCATGGGAACCAGCGAGAGCACTCGCCGTGTTGCTTCTGAAGTATTCTAATTTTTTTGACGGTGATAAAGTGTGGCGATGTATTTGCCCACGATATCAAATTCAAGATTTACACTACTTCCGATTTGGATGTTCTGAAATGTAGTGTGCTCGTATGTGTACGGAATAATGGCAACCGAGAACGTATTTTCTGTGCTGTCAACTACCGTTAAACTTACACCGTTAACACAGATCGAGCCTTTCGGCACCGTTACAAATTCGGTGGCTTTGGGGTGACGGAAATAATATTTCCAACTGCCGTTCAGATTTTCCACACCAATACATTCTCCAACAGTATCCACATGACCTTGAACAATGTGTCCGTCCAACCGTCCATGTGCCGGAACGCAACGTTCCAAGTTTACACGATCTCCTTGTTGTAGTCCGGATAAATTCGTGCGATTCAAGGTTTCTGCAATGGCAGTAACGGTATGACTCAAATTATCGCACGCAATAACGGTTAAACAAACGCCATTGTGCGCAACACTTTGATCAATCTTTAATTCACCCGAAATAGGAGAGGTAATAGTAAAATGAACGTTACTGTCTTCTGTTCGGACAGCGGAAACTGTTCCTAGCGTTTCAATAATTCCTGTAAACATAACTTAGAAAGTACGGCTGTCTTTGCCGAATAAATGAACGAAGCCTTTCAACTGTCGTGGCACTATGCCTTGCAAACGAATTTCATTAACCTGACATGTGTAGTAATAAACGCCATCCGTGCACAACTTGCCGTAATTCCTATCGCGTCCGTCCCACATTATGTCGGGGTCGGTAGTTTCAAATACAAGCACGCCCCAACGATCATAAATTTTCAGATCAATACTTTCTACCTGGCGATACGGGAATGGAATAAAGAAGTCGTTATTGTTATCGCCGTTAGGTGTAAATACATTCGGCAGTTCATAAGTAGGGCAATTTTCCAAACAAATCACATTGCTCAATACACTTTGATTACCAAACGTATCTTGTGCAGTAACGGCATAACATCCTGCAACACTGAATAGATTATCAAAAATCAAAGTTGTATCAGTGCTGACCGTGATGGTGGCTATAGCTGCTAAACCGGCTGTATCCGTAGCGCTGTACCAAATGTTATACGAAACTACATCGTCCGTAGTGCAGGTGCTCATATTATTCGGATTCGTCCACACCAGTTGGTTTAATCCGATATAACAGTCAGAATTGATAGCCAGTACCGGCGGACACGGAGCGGTTAAATCTTGCGGTGTATCACATTTACGCTGCGAACGATTCAGCAACATCGACGGTAATGTAGCATTGAAATAAGAGCCATGAGCTTTTACATAATAACAGTACTGCACTCCGTTAACAAGTCCGGTATCGGTATACGTATTGGTTACAGAAAGTCCGATTGAATCCCAAACTAGAGTGGTATTGTTCTGACGGAAAATCGCGTATTCGTAATTCGTCCATGGTGTTGAATCCTGCCAGGTTAAAATAACACTGTTATCTGCAGGTTGTGTATTTAAATAAACAGACGATGCAGGTTGAGAATTGCCGACAAAGAAACTGCCGTTATTGCTGAAGAAGCCCAGTCGGTATGTGTAAGCCGTTCCTGCCGTATTCAAAGCAACATCAACAAAACTATCCGGCAATGTAGCAAAAGAAGAAGCCGTAAGCGTGGTTACTAATTGAGGTGAAGAACCAATCAGGAAGCCTGAATTACGCTCAATGATAATTTGATACGGTGGCAGATAAACCAACGTGTCGAAATCAATTCCATTTGCAAGCGCATTCGCCCAACGCAAATAGATCGTGTCGTTACCACCTGTACTTTGCACATCAACGTTGGTAATTACCGGAACGTCGCGTTTCAATTCGTTACAAACCTCAGGTGAAGCATAACTTTCGGCACCATCTAAAAATACCGCACAAACACGATAACAATAATCGATGCCCGGAATCAAGCCTCCGCCGCTATTGTTGTCTGAAAATACGGTGTCATTAATTCCGGAATTAAGCGTGCCGATTAATTGGAATCCGGTGTACGCAGGAACTCCTGTTTCGCATTGTGCAGGTGTCCAACCACTTGGGCCATTACGACGATAAATTTTATAACCCTTCACCGGATTGCTCACCGGATTACACGGATTCGGTGTCCAATGCAAATTCATTTGTGATCCTTGCGGATCTACAAACAAAGCAGGCGGCCCGGGAGATACTACTGTAATTTTAAATGTTTCAATATCTAACAATGGAACGGACGGATCGTCGTCTGTTGCTTTCATGGTTATTATCCACGGTTGTAAGCGAATGTTCTCGCAGGTAGTTTGCCAATTGAATGTCGTAGCGTACGGCGTGTTGTTAAAATTATTGTTGGGGTTAATTGATGCGGCAGGATTTTCCTGGAAAGGACCACCATACCCCTGAACCCGCACCAGATCTGCATTCGGATCAGAAGTGACAAAACTGAAATTAATTAATGTCCCCGCATCTACGCACAAATCGGGTATGTCGTCTATATCGGGATTATCATTATTGCAATTGTTTTCTACATCAATAGACATATCACGAATAATAGTGCTCACTTTAACGCGATTTCCGTTCGGTAACTTTTTCCATTCCTCGATGTAAATACAAATATTGTACTTGCCTGCTACCTGAGGTGAACACCAGGATAAATCACCGGTCACGGCATCAATTTGCATCAAACCACCTCCCGCAATATCGGGTGTTACATAACCTCCAATCGGTAACCCGTTCGTATCTAAACACGCCCCGATTTTGTACGATAAACTATCTCCGTCAGGATCAACAGCACCCGGATTATGATAAAAACACTTGCCTCTGCACGCTTTATCCAATGGTATGTTCGTTAATGTTGGCGTCGAGTTGCACCCAATGAATGGATCGACTGTTATCGTTGTTTGCAAATAGAAAGGAACGTTAACGGAATTCGGAATATTCAAGATGCCAGCAACGCGGTTAGGATCTTTAATACTTACAACGTATGCGCCAGCACCGCTATAGGTGTGAACGCTTTTATAATAATTAACCTGTGTATTCGGGTAATTCGCACCTAAAGGAATTCCCATGGTAGCAGGACTCGGACACGATCCGATAGGTCCTAATGTTCTGTTCGCTAAACGCTCTGTCCCATCACCCCAATCTACTACAAGTTCACAACGATCTGCAGGACTTGCTGAATTTGTATACGTAGTTACTGTGGCCTCATATTGGTTGCTTCCAATGCAACGAATGGTGATTTCTCCGGCAATATTGTGGGTAGCAAAAAGTCTTCCTCCCGTTATAAGAAGCACAAATAATGCGGCTATATGTCGAACAAAAAATTTCACTTATCGAATCAAAATTTCGCTAGGCGTTCGAACCAATTCACTTTTGTTTCCACGCTGATCTAAAAGAAAAGCATTGAACTGAATCGTGTCGTAAGGAATAAATGCTTTGTTAATCGTCAAATAAATATCCCCTTCCAAACCTTTCTGTCCATCCGGTAATTCAGGAATGCGGTAATTATAAAACACACTGTCGTTCGGGTCAACCGTTGTAGGATTATCTACCACAGCAAATGATCCGTCAGGCTTTTGGTAATACAGCGTAAGCACCATGTTGGAATCGGTAGAATTAACCGCTATCCCGATATCACCATCGCCGTCCGTAAATGAGAAAACAGCTTTCAATGTGTCGTTCGTGCCGGTTTGTACAAACTGTTTGAATTTCAAAATGGGCTCTGCAGGATACACAGGCTCCGGTTTGCAGGAAACAAAATTCCAGATAACGGCAATCAGCGAAATAGAAACAATACTTCTCATAACCACGAGCATTAAAGGTAGTAAATTGAAGTTAGATTTCCTCCGATTTTCACATTCGGTAAAAATTCGGTGGTTTAGCCTTAATAAGCGATTACCTGTTCTTCAATCACTTCCGGCAAAGTCCGCTCTTCATACTGCTGATTACGCAGTTGAGGCTCAAAGCCGGCCTCTTCAATAGCTTTCATGATCCCTTTGTAGGTAAAACGATGCGGAGCTCCTGCAGCGGAAACTACATTTTCTTCAATCATGATCGAACCAAAGTCGTTGGCCCCTCCATGTAAACATAATTGCGCCACTTCTTTGCCAACAGTCAGCCAGGAAGCTTGAATGTTCTCAATATTTGGCAGCATAATCCTGCACATGGCCAACATACGAATGTATTCATCTCCATTCACAGAGTTGGAAACTCCTTTAACACGTTTCAATAATGTGCCGTCATCCTGAAAAGGCCACGGAATAAATGCTATGAAGCCTTTGCTGTTCGCCGGCTTTTCAGATTGTACTTCGCGCAACCATATTAAATGTTCGAAACGCTCATAAACAGTTTCAATATGGCCGAACATCATTGTAGCTGACGTTGTTAAGCGCAGCTGATGTGCAGCACGCATCACATCTAACCATTCTTTACCTCCGCACTTGCCCTTAGATATTAAACGACGTACACGATCGTTCAGAATTTCAGCTCCTGCTCCGGGCAAAGAATCAAGTCCGGCTTCCATTAATGCACTTAATACTTCCGTATGACTTTTACCTTCGAGCTTTGAAATATGCGCGATTTCAGGTGGTCCGAGCGCATGCAATTTCAAATTCGGGTATAATGATTTCAGCTCACGAAATAGATCTGTGTAAAATTTTAAGCCCAAATCCGGGTGATGTCCGCCTTGCAACAACAACTGTTCTCCTCCTAAACGAAACGTTTCCTCAATCTTACGTTTATAGGTTGGAATGTCAGTAATGTAGCTTTCTGCATGTCCGGGAATACGATAGAAATTACAGAATTTACAATTTGCAATACACACGTTGGTAGTATTGACATTGCGGTCGATAATCCAGGTTACCTTCTTGCTGTTCTTTTTTCTTTTTTTGCGCAGTTCATTCGCCACAAACATCAATTCTGATGTGGGAGCGGTTTGAAACAATTGTATGCCCTCTTCAATGGACAAAAATTCATCATTCAGTGCGCGTTGTAATAGTTGTTCGTTGTTCATGCCTTAATGTTTGGGCTGATGAAATAACAACACATGAATGATTTTGTTGGCGATACCAACGCTGTTTCACGTGTAATTAATAATTACTTTTAGCTGACAAAATTACGAAACATGATACGATTGAAGCGCGCA
Source organism: Bacteroidota bacterium (assembly GCA_021299855.1). Taxonomy (GTDB): domain Bacteria; phylum Bacteroidota; class Bacteroidia; order Palsa-965; family Palsa-965. The sequence continues at coordinate 22,443 of JAJTEY010000016.1, forward strand.
ACTACTGCAAAGGGCGGAGATGCACTGATAATAGCTACTTCCAAGGATGCGGATCTTTCAGTTCACGGTTTTAGTGCCGATGAGGTGAACTATATAGGTCAATCTTTCCGGAAAGAGAAGAAGCAAGTTTTATTCACGGGCCCGCATGGCACGTTGCTGGTTTTCTTAAAAGAGGAGAAGCCTGAAGATTATCTTACAATTGAGTTGGCGCGTCGTGCAGGAGCGTCAGCAGCAGGGCTCTGTGCTGATCATAAACTAAATGAAATAGAATTCTTAGATGCAGACAGCGACGAACTATGGTCTGCGGCTTTCGCTGAAGGATTTTTACTGAGCACTTATAAATTCGATAAGTACAAGAAAAAGAATTCCAAAGGCGACGGTACGCCATCATTAACAGTGATAGGTTCGCACGTTTCCGAGAAGAAATTGAAGCATCTCGAAATTGTGGTTCAGGCCACATACACTGCGCGTAATTGGGTTAATGAGCCGGTAAATGCGCTTAGTGCAACTACACTTGCTGCTGAGTTCAGACGACTTGGTAAAGACGCGGGATTTAAAGTTGAGGTACTCAATAAATCAAAAATTACGGCGTTAAAAATGGGCGGTTTGTTGGCAGTGAATGCCGGCAGCGATGAACCGCCGACATTTACCATTATGGAATACAAACCCGCCGGCGCGAAGAATAAAAAGCCCGTAATGCTGGTTGGTAAAGGAGTTGTATACGATACCGGTGGAAATAACCTGAAAACCGGCGCGGGAATGGAAACCATGAAATGCGATATGGCAGGTGCTGCAGCAGTTGGAGCGGCTATGTGGGCAATTGCGAAGGCAAAATTACCCGTGCACGTAATGGCTGTCGTTCCGGCAACGGATAATCGCATTAATGGTTCTGCTTATGTAGCAGGTGATGTAATTACCATGTACAACGGACTGACGGTTGAAGTGCTCAACACTGATGCTGAAGGACGATTAATCCTTGCTGATGCATTGAGCTATGCGGAACGCTTCAAACCTGAGTTGGTGCTTGATTTCGCAACGCTTACCGGTGCTGCTATGGCTGCTATCGGGCAATATGGAGTGGTGTGCATGGGCACAGCTGCTGAAACACAAAAACAAAAAATGCGCGAGGCAGGAAACGCAGTGTACGAGCGCCTTGCAGAGTTCCCATTCTGGGATGAATACGACGAGTTAATAAAATCTGATGTTGCTGAAATAAAAAACATCGGCGGACCCAGTGGTGGTGCAATCACCGCAGGTAAATTCTTGTCGCGTTTTGTTTCCGCACCATGGATGCACTTTGATATAGCAGGCCCCGCATTTTTAGCAGCCAAAGAAACCTACAAAACAAAAGGCGGTACAGGAGTTGGTGTGCGTTTCTTATTCGAATTTATTTCCCGTTACTAACATATGCGCATCTTATCGCAAAATTCAGTTAGCAGGCACCGAGGACTCCCTCGCAAAAATGATGTGAAGCCCATGGATAAATGGTCGGACGGAAATGACTTTTTCATCGGTGTAACCCCGGATCCTAAAAACGGAAACACGATTTGGTGGAAGGATCAGAAAATTGGTACGTACTTTTGCGATTCGTTTGCAGCAACTACAAGTGCCAATGGCATCGTACTTCCGGAAAATGGAAAACGGTTGGAGACGGCGATCTGTCTGCGGTTTTAGGTTGGACACAAGAATAAAGAAATGTCATTATGTCGGAACAGGATAAGATTATTGTCGGAATTACTCAGGGGGATCACAACGGCATCGGTCCGGAAGTAATCATGAAAGCGCTCGCTGATCCGCTCATTACGGAATTGTGTACGGCTGTAATTTTTTCCTCTCAAAAGGTGCTGCATGCTTGGCGCAAGGTTTTGGGTGAAGAAGAAATTAATCCTCATGTTGTGCGTGAATGGAACCAGATAAACGGAAAGAAAGTAAATCTTTTTAACTGTTTTGATGAAGAGGTTAACGTACAGCCCGGCAACACGGATGGAGCGGCAGGAGCGTTTGCGTTAAGAGCGCTAGATGCAGCAATAGATGCAGTTAAGGCCGGACACATTCATACAATTGTTACCGCTCCGTTGGATAAACATACTGTGGCTATCGGTTCTCCGGGCTTTAAAGGGCACACCGAATATTTGCAGGAAAAAGATGGAGCTTCGGGCTCGTTAATGATTTTAATGCAGGATAATTTGCGTGTGGGTTTGGTTACAGGACATATGCCTTTAAAAGACGTGGCTAATGCCGTAACCAAAGAACGGATTATTGCTAAAGCGCAAATGCTGCACAAATCGTTAATTGCTGATTTCGGTATCCGAAAACCGCGCATCGCTGTTTTAGGTTTGAATCCGCATGCAGGTGATAACGGAGAATTAGGCAAAGAGGAACAGAATGTCATCAGCCCTGCAATAGAACAATTGCGTCAGGAAAATATTTGGGCTTTTGGACCATATCCTGCCGATGGCTTTTTCGGGTCGGGAAACTGGAAAAATTTCGACGGCATATTAGCCATGTATCACGATCAGGGACTGGCGCCGTTTAAAGCGCTGTCTTTCTCCGGTGGCGTGAACTTCACGGCGGGCTTGAGTTTTGTACGTACATCCCCGGATCACGGCACCGCATACGATATCGCAGGAAAAAATACCGCGGATGCGGGTTCCTTGCGTCAGGCGATCTATTCCGCGATCGATATTTATCGTAAACGAAACGAATGGGCGGAAATCGCTTCAAATCCGCTCCCTTTTCAACCGCGTCAAAAGGAACATCGGGAGCGTTATTAGGCTTTTGCTCGAAAAAAACGACTACCAAAATCAATTTTTTTGACCTTTTGCCTCAAATTTCTACAAAAACCTTGTTGATTTGTGGTGATTTTGAGTAGTTTTGGCACCCTCTTGAGAAAACTGTCTTTCATGGAACGTGATAGAAATTTGGTAGTGAAGTTTTCGGGTCTGAAGGATGGGTTGCATCAGTTGGAGTTTGCTGTGGACATAAAGTTCTTTGAATCGTATCCACAGTCTGAAATTTGTGATGGAAGTGTGTTGGTTCTCCTGAACCTGACGAAATCGCCGCAAATGCTGGTGTTGGAATTCAACGCCACTGGTGCCGTAACGTTGGAGTGTGACCGCTGCATTGGACAATTTCAATGTCCGGTAAAGTGGGAACGAAAGATGGTGGTGAATCTGCATGCTGACGAATTCGCAGATGATGATGACCTTATTTCATTGCCGGAATCGGCCGTGGATCTTTATATTGGCCAATACATTTACGAATTCACAATGCTGAGTTTGCCTGCACGAAAGGTATGCGACGAAGCCGGATCAGGTCAACAATGCGATCCGGAAGTAATTGAAAAATTGGTGCAAGTGGAACACAAGCAAGAAGAAAATCCTTCCGACGACGGCGAATCAGATCCACGTTGGCAAGCACTGAAGAATATTAAATTTGAGAATTGATAGTTTAAAACAATAGAACAATGCCAAATCCTAAAAAACGTCACTCGAAAAGCCGTCGCGATAAGCGTCGTACGCACTACAAAGCCGGAGCACCTAACGTTGCGGTTTGTTCAGTAACAGGTGAAGCACATTTGTGGCACCGTGCGTACTGGCATGATGGTGCCTTGTACTACAAAGGCAAAGTAGTTCTCGAGAAGAAAGACTAATCCGAAAATCGATTTATGAAAATCGGTATCGATATCCTCGGTGGTGACTTTGCTCCCAAAGCGCCGCTGGACGGTGTTCGAATGGCCGTCGATCTGGTCGGTCCCGACGTACGTATTGTATTGATCGGTGATGAAAAGCAGATCCGTGAGGAGTTAATTGCATCAAACTTTGATAGCAGCCGGGTGGATATTGTCCACGCGGCTGATGTTATTGGAATGGGCGAACATCCGGTTAAAGCCTTAGCGCAAAAGCCGGAATCTACCATTGCAACGGGCTTCCGACTTATGAAAGAAGGTAAGCTCGATGCTTTCGCAAGTTGCGGAAACACGGGCGCTATGCTCGTTGGTGCAATGTACACGGTTAAAGCAATTCCGGGTGTAATTCGACCATGCATTACAACCGCATTCCCGAAGGAATCGGGCGGTTTTAATTTGCTGTTGGATGTCGGCAGTAATGCCGATTGTAAACCGGATGTATTGTACCAATTCGGAATTCTTGGTCGTTTATACGCCGAGCATGTGTTTGGTATCAAGAATCCTCGAGTTGCGCTACTCAATATTGGCGAAGAACCGGAAAAAGGAAATCTTGTTGCGCAATCTGCGCATCAAATGATGAAAGATTCTCGCGACTTTAATTTCGTGGGCAACGTGGAGGGTCGTGATATTTTCGGCGATCATGCGGATGTCATCGTATGTGAAGGGTTCACCGGAAATGTGGTGTTGAAATTTGCAGAATCGTTTTACACCGCAATCAAACGACGCAATATCAATGACGAATATTTCAACCGTTTCAATTACGAAATTTACGGCGGCACACCTATTCTTGGCGTTAACGGTACAGTAATGATCGGTCATGGAATCTCCAGCCCTGAAGCCATTAAGAATATGTTATTGTTATCGCGGGATGTTGTTAATGCAGGCTTGCCTGAAAAAATAAAACAAGCATTTTAATATGAACAAGGTTCGAGCTGCAATTACTGCCATTGGCGGTTGGGTGCCGGAAACGGTGTTGTCAAATGCCGATTTGGAGAAAATGGTGGACACCAATGATGAGTGGATCATCAGTAGAACCGGAATTAAAGAACGTCGAATTTTAAAAGGTCCGGATCGCGGAACATCTGAAATCGGAATCAATGCGGTTCGCCAAATTTTAGAGAAACGTAATTTGAGTCCACTGGATATCGACCTCGTTATTGTTGGAACTGTAACACCAGATTATTTTTTCCCGTCAACTTCTAATCTGATTTGTGATCAACTGGGATTGAAGAATGCTTGGGGTTATGATCTGGCAGCTGCTTGTTCCGGATTTTTGTACGCGTTATCAACGGGGGCGCAGTTTATCGAAACCGGTCGTTGCAAAAAAGTGATCGTCGTTGGTTCCGATAAAATGTCTTCCATCATCGATTACGAAGATCGTGCCACATGCGTAATATTTGGTGATGGTGGTGGTGCAGTATTGTTAGAGCCGGATGACAGCGGAGTGGGAATAATCGATTTTGTGTTAAAGGCAGATGGTTCTGGTGGTCAGCATTTGAACATGAAAGGTGGGGGCTCTCGCAATCCTTCGAACCACGAAACCGTAGATAAGAAAATGCATTTCGTTCATCAGGAAGGACAGGCCGTATTTAAACACGCTGTTACCAACATGGCGGACGTGTCTGCGGAAATTATGGAGCGCAACAATCTTAAATCCGAAGATATAGCCTATCTCCTCGCGCATCAGGCCAATAAACGCATTATTGATGCAACTGCATCACGCATGGGACTGAGCAGCGAAAAAGTGCTAATGAATATTGAACGTTACGGGAATACAACTTCAGGAACTATTCCGCTTTTGATGACTGATTACGAGCATTTGTTCCGCAAAGGCGATAACATTGTGTTCTCTGCATTTGGCGGAGGATTCACCTGGGGCGCGATTTACCTGAAATGGGCTTACGATCCGAAGTAATTTCGGACGCATTATTTAATAAATTCGAAACCTGAATATAACCGATCAAACAAACACGAAATGAAACTGAACGAAATTCAAGACTTGATTAAGTTCGTCGCAAAGTCCGGCGTAAGCGAGGTAGAACTCGAAACCAAGGACGTGAAAATTACCATTAAAACTAACGGTAAAGGCGCTAAGTTGGAAGCTCCGGTTATGATTCAACCTGCGATGCCTGTTGTTCATGCTCCGGTTAATCACTGTGAAATCGCCAATGATCGGAACCTTCTATCGTGCCGCTGGCCCTGATAAGCCTGCATTCGTTCAGGTTGGTGATGAAATCAAGCCGGGTAAAGTGGTTTGCATTATCGAAGCAATGAAATTGTTCAACGAAATTGAAAGTGAAGTTGCCGGCCGGATCGTGAAAGTGCTGGTAGATGACGCTTCTCCTGTTGAATACGATCAGCCGCTGTTTTTGGTTGAGCCTGCTTAATTAGTGATTTGCGGAACAGTAATCGTGTTCCCGAAATCAGATTTATTCACGTAAGCTAACGTCAGCTGACTCTATTCATTATGGCTAAAGAAAAAATGTTTAAGAAGATATTGGTTGCCAATCGCGGAGAAATTGCATTGCGTATCATACGTACATGCCGCGAAATGGGAATCAAAACTGTTGCGGTATATTCTACTGCCGACAAAGAATCGTTACACGTAAAATTCGCTGATGAAGCAGTGTGTATTGGTCCGCCGCCAAGCAAAGATTCTTACCTGAATATCGCGAGCATCATCTCTGCTGCAGAAATTACTAACGCGGATGCAATTCACCCGGGTTATGGTTTCTTGTCTGAAAACTCTAAGTTTTCGCGAATTTGTCAGGAGCACGGTATCAAGTTTATCGGAGCAACTCCGGAGCAGATTGATGCTATGGGAGATTAAGCGTCTGCGAAATCAACAATGATTGCTGCAGGTGTGCCATGCGTTCCGGGAAGCGAAGGTTTGCTGACGGATTTGGAACATGCAAAAGCAACTGCTATCGAAATCGGCTATCCGGTAATTATTAAAGCAACCGCCGGTGGTGGTGGTCGCGGTATGCGCATCAACTGGAACGAAGAAGAACTGATCCAGAATTTCGAATCTGCATCTAAAGAAGCGGAAGCTGCATTCGGTAATGGTGCGATGTACATGGAAAAATACATCGAAGAACCACGCCACATAGAAATTCAAATTGCCGGGGATCAATACGGGAAAGTTTGTCACTTGAGTGAGCGCGATTGCTCCATCCAGCGTCGTCACCAAAAGTTGGTGGAAGAAACACCTTCTCCGTTCATGACGGATGAACTGCGCGAGCGTATGGGTGAAGCTGCCATTAAGGCTGCATCTGCCGTGAATTACGAAGGCGTTGGTACCATTGAGTTTTTGGTGGATAAACACCGCAACTTCTATTTCATGGAAATGAATACACGTATTCAGGTGGAGCACCCGATTACGGAAGAAGTAATCGATTACGATTTGATTCGTGAACAGATTTTGATCGCAGCCGGAGTGCCGATTTCCGGTAAAAATTATTACCCGCAATTGCATGCTATCGAATGTCGCATTAACGCGGAAGATCCATTCAACGGATTCCGCCCTTCTCCTGGTAAAATTACCGTGTTGCATACTCCGGGTGGACATGGAGTGCGCGTAGATTCTCACATTTATGCAGGTTACACGATTCCTCCGAATTACGATTCAATGGTGGCAAAGTTGATTACGATGGCGCAAACTCGTGAAGAGGCTATCGCTAAGATGCATCGCGCATTGTCGGAATTCGTCGTGGAAGGCGTGAAAACAACGATTCCGTTCCATTTGCGATTGATGAGCGACCCGAACTTTATCAAAGGAAATTATACTACGAAGTTTTTGGAAGACTTCGATTTATCTGAATAAAAAAGACCGCGAAAGCGGTCTTTTTTATTCAAGTACAATTTCAATTTCGCTCTGAACAATAAACGCTCCCGGAAATTCCGATTTTAATTGTTTGAGGAACTGATAGGCTTCAAGTCTCGTTCTGAAGTCGCCGACACGAACTTTGAAATTCGGAATCTCATAAATCTCATAAGCTTTCGATTTCGGAAATGCGGTTAAATATTTTGATCGCACCTCTTTAGCCTTCAATTTGTCGTTTCCGAAATAAATCTGAATTCGATAACCGCGCGCAGGCACTGACTTGTTGATTGCGGTGTGTTTTTCCAACAATACGCCTAACCTCAGTTCAGCATGGGTATTCTTGTGCAGCGAATCCGATGGAGCTTGCCCGTAAGCGAAAATTCCAACGATAAAGAAGAAGTTGATCAGCAATAATTTCACGTTGCAAAGTTAACCCAAAATTGTGCCCGATTTATGCTCGGGTAGGCTATTTGATTCGATCAAACAGGTTTATTTTCTGCTAATACGGTGATTCCCAAAGATGAAAGCAGCTTCTTTGAAAGAGGCGAATATGGTACGTCAAATTCACATTAATTTAGAATCAATATAAATTAGAAAAACCACATATTTTTTCGCCGTTGGTCGAATCAACTATTGACCTTTCTGATAAATTTGCCACGCCTTGTAGTGTAAGGCAATCAGTAGTCTAGCCAAAGCAAAATAAACTATATGAAAGGCCTCTGGCATAACGTTCAAAGTACACGCTTTGTCGTTCTTCTCTCGCTGGCAATCACGTTATTGGTCAGTTCTCCAATTTCCGCCCAAGACGGTGCGGCAGCATTAGACGGCAAAAAACTCTTCAAAACTAACTGCGCAAGTTGTCACTATGCGTCCGACAAAAAGGGAACAGGTCCCGGATTGAAAGGTGTATTGGGGCGAATACCCGATGGCGATTGGAAATATCGCTGGGTGCGCAATTCTCAGGAGGTAATCAAATCCGGAGATGCTTACGCGAATAAAATCTTCAAGGAGTTTAATAACTCTGTGATGACTAACTTCGGTAGCTTATCCGATGCTGAGATCGATGCGATTTTAACCTATGCGGACAAAGGTGAAACTCCTCCTCCTCCTCCCGGTGGTGCTGTAGTTACTGTTGGTGGCGAAGCAAAGCAGGAGCCTGTGAACAACACATTCTTGTTGATCATCGTGTTGGTTTTGTTGATCATCCTGATCGCAGTATTACGTTTCGCGAAAATCAACTTGAAAAATGCTGTTAACGAAAAAGAAGGTCGTCCTGACGAGCCTGCGCTTCCTTTCCTAGATGCAGCGCGTAAGTGGATGAACGAAAACAAACGCATTGTTGCTGTTATCGGTTTGTTCCTTGTTGGTGGATTGGTGGTAAACGGTTGGTACATGTTGAAAGATGTTGGTGTTTATGCGCACGAAGAGAAACCGGGCGAATGGAAAGGTTACAAGCCATCACAGCCGATTAACTTCTCGCACAAAATTCACGCCGGCGATAATGGTATAGATTGTAAGTATTGCCATAGCACTGTGGAGAAGTCGAAGACAGCGAGTATTCCATCTGCGAATGTTTGTATGAACTGTCACAAAGTAATCTCCGAGACCGCAAATCCGGGATCTAAAGAAGAAATCGCTAAGATTTACGAAGCGGTTGGTTTTGATCCTGCAGCAAATGCTTATACAAAACCTCAGAAGCCAATTCGTTGGAACAAAGTGCACGTCCTTCCGGATCACGTTTATTTCAGCCACCAGCAGCACGTTGTTGTAGGTAAGCAGGAATGCGAAACGTGTCACGGTAACGTAAAAGAAATGACTGTGGCTGAACAACAGCGTCCGTTAACAATGGGCTGGTGTATCAATTGTCACCGTGAAACGAACGTGGCAATGGAAGACAACGGTTACTATACCGAGTTGCACGCGAAAATGAAGGAAAAGTACAAAGGGCAACCAATCACTGTGTCTATGGTGGGCGGTATCGAATGTGCTCGTTGTCACTACTAAAAACTGAAAGTTCTTTTAACCGAATACAGATCGCATCAAAATATGGCGAACGAAACGAAATACTGGAAAGGCCTGTCTCAGCTGAATAACGAGAAGGAATTCTCTAAAAAACACGACAGCGAGTTTGCAGAGTATATCCCTGTTGAAGAGTTCATCGGGAACAAGTCGGCAATGGAAGATTCTTCGACTAACCGTCGTGACTTCCTGAAGTTTCTTGGTTTCTCTACAGTTGCTGCAACATTAGCAGCATGTGAAGCTCCGGTTACTAAGGCGGTGCCTTACGTGAACCGTCCTGAAGAAATTACTCCGGGCGTTGCAAACTATTACGCTTCAACTTATTTTGATGGCAATGATTATTGCAGCGTATTGGTAAAAACACGTGAAGGTCGTCCGATCAAAATTGAAGGTAACGACAGTCCTGATGCAATCAACATGGGTGCAACAAATGCTCGTGTCCAGGCTTCAGTATTGTCCCTTTACGATTCAAATCGTTTGAAGGGCGCGATGATGAAATCCGGAAACGGTCATTCTGAAGTGAAGTGGGAAGATGCGGACGAAAAGATCAAGGCACGTCTTGCACAAGCTAAAGGAATCGCTATCGTTTCATCAACGATTATTTCTCCTTCTACCAAACAAGCAATTGCAGAATTCAAAGGAAAGTATGCATCTACACGTCACGTAACTTATGATGCAATTTCTTATGCAGGTATGTTGAAAGCAAATCTTTCAACGTTCGGTGCAGCGATGATTCCAACATATCGTTTGGATAATGCTCAGGTGATCGTAAGCCTTGGTGCTGATTTCCTGGCCAACTGGATTTCTCCCATTGAACATGCTCGTCAATATTCTAAAGTTCGCAAAGTGTCTAAGGACAACCGCGAAATGGCAAAGCATTATCAGTTCGAAACTATTCTTTCATTAACCGGTGCAAATGCCGACGAACGTTTCAATGTAAAGCCTTCTCAATTGGGTCAGGTGGCATTAGGCTTGTTGGCCGGTGTTGGTGGTGGCGTTTCTGCTCCAAATGTGCTTTCAAAAGAAGTTGCAAAAGTTGCGGAATCATTGAAAGCTGCTAACGGAAAAGCTGTCGTGTTGTGCGGATCTAACGATCCGGCTGTGCAGTTGGTAGTCAATCAGATCAACCAAAAGATTGGTGCATACGGTTCAACTATCCGTACAGATATTCCTGATTACACACACCAGGGTGATGATACTGCCGTTGCTAAATTGGTGGAATACATCAATAGTGGCGCAGTTGACACCGTTATTTTCTACAACAGCAATCCTGCATTGTCTGCACCAAAAGCTTTAGGCTTCGAATCTGCCATGGGCAAGTTAGCAACACGTATTTCTTTCGCGGGATGGATGGACGAGACAGCATCAAAGTGCGACTTCGTTTGTCCTGATCACTACTACCTCGAAGCATGGAATGATCACAACCCTCGTAATAATCATTACAATTTGCAGCAGCCTGCGATTCGTCCGTTGTTTAAAACACGTCACGCGCAGGAATCCTTGTTAACATGGGCAGGAAATAAAACCGATTGGCATACATACATCGCGAACTACTGGAAGAATAATTTAATTGGGCGTAGCAAGTTTGGCGATTTTTCAACTTTTTGGAATAAGAGCGTACACGATGGTGTTGTTGTATTAGCCCCTGCCGTTGCGCCTGTTGTTGAAGACCCAAAACCTGCTGCTGGTAAGCCTGTAACCGATACAACTGCAACTGCAGAACCTGTTGTTGCTGTTACTAATTCCGCAGAACAGACTATTTCTTTCACCGGAGGTACCATTACTTTAGACGCTGCAGTTAGTCAGCTTTCTGTTGTGAAAGGTGGCAAGTATGAGTTAGTAATTTACCAAAAGACCGGTATTGGAAATGGAAATCAATCTTCTAATCCTTGGTTGCAGGAGATGCCGGATCCAATTTCGAAAATCACTTGGGATAACTACATCACCATGAATCCTGCCGATGTCGCTGAAAAGAAATTGTTCGGCGTAGAAGATGGTTCAGGCATGATGGTTCGTTTCGACCAGATGGAAGACGAACTTGATGTAGTTTCTATCAAGGCGAATGGTTACGAAGTGAAATTACCTGTATGGCCGCAGCCGGGTCAAACACGTGGTACTGTTGGTATTGCAGTGGGTTACGGTCGTAAAGGTTACAATGAAGTAATCGATTCACTGGGTCAAAATATTTACCCTGCTGTTGGATTAAATGCCAATGGCACGATGTCGTACGAAGTGTTTGATGTTGCAATCAGCGATGCAACGGGTGAGCGTCATCCGATTGCGGCAACGCAAACTCACCACACGTTGATGGGTCGTAACAAAGACATCATTCGTGAAACTACGTTGGCTGAATACAAGAAGGACGAGCGCGCAGGTAATCCATTGAACACATTGCACACATACAAAGGTGAGCAGATGGTGGAGAACGTGACGTTGTGGAATGATTTCGAGCGTCCGAACCACCAGTGGGCATTGGCGATCGACTTGAATGCATGTATCGGTTGTGGTGCTTGCGTTGTAGCATGTAACGCTGAAAACAACGTTTCTGTAGTTGGTAAGGAAGAGGTTCGTAAGAGTCGCGAAATGCACTGGATGCGTATCGATCGTTACTTCAGCAGCGATACCGTAAAAGAGAAAGTAGAAGAAACCGGAGAAATGGGAACTATGGCGATGTATCGCAGCATGGAGAACCCATCATTCGATAATCCGAAAGTGGTATTCCAGCCGTTGATGTGTCAGCACTGTAACCACGCCCCTTGTGAAACGGTTTGTCCTGTATTGGCGACCAATCACAGCAGCGAAGGTTTGAACCAGATGACCTACAACCGTTGTGTTGGTACGCGTTACTGCGCGAACAACTGTCCGTACAAAGTACGTCGATTCAACTGGTTCAATTACGTTGAATATCACCGCTTCAAAAACATCAACCCTGCTCAGGATGATTTAGGTCGCATGGTGTTAAATCCTGACGTAACCGTTCGTTCACGCGGTGTTATGGAGAAGTGTTCGATGTGCGTTCAGCGTATTCAGGCAGGTAAGTTGGAAGCGAAGAAAGCAGGAGTTCGTCCGAAGGACGGTTCAATCAACACTGCATGTGCTCAGTCTTGTCCTACTAATGCAATTACATTCGGTGATTTGAACGATCAGCAGAGTAAGGTTGCAGAAATGGAGCAGGATAGCAGAAAATACGAAGTACTCGAAGTAATTGGCGTTAAACCTTCAGTGTTCTACATGACGAAAATTTGGAACCGTGAAGATGAAAATGCTCACTTGTAATTTGAAAGTCATTAAGAAAATTAAATCTAGTATATGCAACACGAATCACCGCTAAGGGACCCGCTCATTCTTGGAAACAAGAGCTACAGCGATATCACAGCCGAGATTGCGCGCCCGATTGAAGGTAAGGCCAACAAGTATTGGTACCTTGTGTTCACTATTGCAGTTTTAACCTTTGCCTGGGGCTTCGGCTGTTTGGCATACACACTGGGAACCGGTATCGGTCAGTGGGGTGCTAACAAAACTGTAGGTTGGGCATGGGATATCACCAACTTCGTGTGGTGGATCGGTATCGGTCATGCAGGAACATTGATCTCTGCAGTATTGTTATTGTTCCGTCAGAAGTGGCGTATGGCAATTAACCGTTCTGCGGAAGCGATGACCATCTTCGCGGTAATGTGCGCGGCGATTTTCGTTACCATGCACACCGGGCGTCCTTGGTTAGATTACTGGCTGTTCCCTCACGCCAACCAATTCGGTTCATTGTGGGTAAACTTCAACTCACCTTTGATGTGGGACGTATTCGCGGTATCAACGTATTTTACGGTTTCATTAGTGTTTTGGTACATCGGTCTTATTCCTGACTTCGGTGCGATTCGCGATCGTTTCAAGATGCAGGCAAAACCAATGCAAGAGAAAATTTATCGCATCCTGAGCTTCGGTTGGAGCGGTCGTGCTAAAGACTGGCAGCGTTTTGAGGAAGTTTCTCTCGTACTCGCAGGACTTTCAACACCACTTGTATTCTCTGTACACTCTATCGTATCCATGGACTTTGCTACGTCCGTACTTCCGGGTTGGCACACCACGATCTTCCCTCCGTACTTCGTTGCGGGTGCGATTTTCTCAGGTTTCGCGATGGTTGCAACACTTTTGTTGATTATGCGTAAGGTTTTGAATCTGGAACATTACATTACTATTCAGCACATCGAAATGATGAATATTATCATCACGCTTACCGGTTCAATGGTGGGTGTGGCGTATTTGTCAGAGTTATTTATTTCCTGGTATTCAGGTGTTGAATATGAAGGTTATGCCTTCATGAACCGTGCAACAGGACCTTATTGGTGGAGTTACTGGGGTATGATGACATGTAACGTAATTTCTCCGCAGTTGTTCTGGTTCAAGAAAATCCGTACCAACTTGATGGCGACTTTCGTATTGTCAATCATCGTAAACATCGGTATGTGGTTCGAGCGTTTCGTAATTATCGTTACTTCTCTGCACCGCGACTTCTTGCCTTCTAACTGGACCATGTATCATCCAACATGGGTAGAAGTAGGCATTTTCGTTGGAACAATCGGAATGTTCTTTACCATCTTTTTATTGTTTGCTCGTGCGTTCCCTGTAATTGCATTAAGTGAATTGAAGATGATCGTTAAATCATCAAGCGAGTATCATAAGAACAAGCGTGCAGAAAAAGCACAGGCACATCATTAATCATTGGAGTTGAAACTATAAGTTATGGCAGCCCATAAAAAAACCATCCACGGCATTTACAACGACGAAGAGTTATTGCTCGACGGCGTAAAGAAAGTACGTGCTGCACGATTGAAAATTAAAGACGTGTTTTCTCCGTTCCCGATTCACGGATTAGATCCGGCGATGGGATTGAAGCGTACGCGTATCGCAATCTGCGCGTTCATTTACGGAGCAACAGGAACATCATTGGCTATCCTCATGACTTGGTACATGATGGTAAGCGATTGGCCTACAGATATCGGTGGAAAGCCTAGCTTTTACTATTATATGAACTGGCCTGCATTTATTCCGGTGACGTTCGAGTTAACGGTATTCTGCGCAGCGCACGGTATGGCGTTAACCTATTTCTTGCGTAACTGGAATTTACCGGGTGTTTCTCCTAAGAATCCTGATCCAAGAACAACAGATGACCATTTCTTAATGGAAATCGAGGTTAAGGATGAAGACGAAGCTCGTGCTATTGCCATGTTGCGTGAAACAGGAGCAACAGAAGTTAATGTAATCTGAATCAATCCGGACACGAAAGAAAATGATGACATCAAATAAAACGCTGATCGCACTGGGTATTGTGGCATTTGCCGGAATGGCAATGTTAACCTCCTGTGTTAAGGATAATCCGGACAGCCCGGGATTCGAGTATTTCCCGGATATGTACCGTTCCAATTCTCCTGAAACTAACGTGGCTTACGAGAGCTCTTATGCTAGGGACAGTATGAGCAATATGTTGCCGGCTGAAGGTTCAATTCCTCGCGGATTCGTGGCATTCCCTTATGCGAATACATTGCAAGGTGATTCTCTCGCGGCTCGTTTCTGGACGTATTCCAATTTTGGAATTAAACAAAGCGATGAGAACGAAGAAAAGGGCAAAGGTTTATACAAAGTGTACTGTTCACATTGCCATGGTGACAAAGGTGATGGTAACGGCAAGTTGGTTGAATCAGGCAAATACGCTTCTGTTCCGCCTAGTTACATCGCGCGTCACAAAGAAAATAATTTGAGTGAAGGTCACGTGTATTGGGTAATTACACATGGCAAAGGAAACATGGGCTCTCACGCTCTGTTCTTGTCGCCTGAAGAACGTATGCAAGTTGCAATGTATGTTCAGCGTTTAGGTCGTGGCGGCTCGGCTTGGTCAGCGTATCAGCAGGAATTGGCAAAGCCGGCAGCGGATAGTACAAAAACGGATAGCTTAAAAATTGCCGGCAAGTAACCATAATAAGAGAACATTTTTCGAAATAGGATATGGGTCACATCAATACAAATAGTCTTACCTACAACTTCTCGCAGAAAGCGCAGCGAAATCTTTGGATTTTGTTGGGAGTAGGAATCGTCATGTTAATCGTAGGTGCCATCATGTGGCATGCCCCGGAACACGGCGGACATGAAGGTCATGAGGATCATACCGGAACATTGGGTCAGCGTTTGTGGGCCAATTTGTTGGTGAATGGTTACTTCTTCGGTGGTATTTCATTGGCAGCGTTGTTCTTTTACGCTATGCAGTATGCAGCACAGGCGTCTTGGAGTGTTGTGTTCATGCGAATTTTTGCAGCCGTAACAGATTATTTATGGATCGGTTTGGTGGTAATATTCGTGGTAATTGTTGCCGGTGATTTCCACCTGCATCATTTGTACCACTGGCAAGACAGCAGTGCTTATGAAAATGATCATATCCTGCAACATAAAGCTCCTTACTTCAATCGATTCTTCTACTACGGCCGTATCATCCTGTTTTTCTTAGGGTACATCTGGTATCAGCGTTGGATCCGTAAGAGCAACATGTTGGAAGATTCATTAACAAACTTCGCAGATGCTACTGCAAACTGGAATCTTAACTTGAAGAATGCCGCTATTTTCCTCGTGTTCTTTGGCTTTACATCTTCGGTAATGTCTTGGGATGTTATCATGTCAATCGACGTACACTGGTACAGTACATTATTTGGTTGGTACAACTTCGCCGGTTGGTGGATTGGTGCTATCGTGGTGTTTAACATGTTGGTGATTCACTTGAAGTCGCGTGGTCAAATGGAATTTGTTAATCCAAGCCACGTGCACGACTTAGGTAAGTGGATGTTTGCAGTGAGCGTATTATGGACATACTTGTGGTTCTCTCAGTTTATGTTGATTTGGTATTCTAACATTCCTGAAGAAGTGGTGTACTACTCACAACGGTGGGAAGATTACCGCGGATTGTTCTGGATTACCATGTTGGTGAATTTCATCTTCCCGTTACTGGTGTTAATGTCCCGCGATTCTAAGCGTAACAAGTCATTCATCATGTTCGTGGGTATGTTGATTTTCTTCTTCCACTGGACAGACACTTTCCTTTTGGTTATGCCGGGAACAGTTGGTGCTAACTGGGGAATCGGTATGATTGAAATCGGAATGTTCCTGGCATTCTTGTCCTTCTTCGTGTATTGGATTTTGAAGAGTTTGTCCAAATATCCGATCGTTGGTAAGAACCACGCGTTGGCTGAGGAAGGTTTACATCACCATATTTAATAGAATTGTTTTAGGAAGACACGGAGTATTGATAAGCATAAACGAATAACATATGTCACTTCTAGTTTACATTATTCTCATTCTCGCTGCAGCAGCAATTTGGCAACTCGTGCGGGTTGTTGAATTATCCGGAAAGCTGAAAGGAGTTGATCCTAACCGCGTAACGGAAAGCGATAACCGTATGCAGGGTCGTTTGATGATCCTGATGTATTTCGGGTTGTTGATCTTCTGCTTATGGAATTTCTTTGCATACAAGGATAAGTTGTTACCTGTTTCTGCTTCTGAGCATGGCGTAGAGTTGGATTGGCTCATGGAGTTTAACATGTACATTATCGCAGTTGTTGCAATCGTGACCAATTTCTTGTTGTTCTTCATGGCTTATAAATATTATGGTCGTGATGGCGCACGTGCCACATTTTATCCGCACAACAACAAATTGGAAATGATTTGGACCGGTATTCCGGCCGTTGTATTGTTCATTATTATTTTCTTCGGTATCACGTTGTGGAATGATGCAACTTCGCCCGCCCCTAAAGGATCCCGAGTGATTGAATTGTACTCCATGCAGTTCAATTGGAAAGCACGTTACGGTGGTGATGACAATACTCTAGGTAAGGCCAACTATTTGTTAATTGACGGTGTAAACGAATTAGGGGTTGATTCAACCGATAACAATGCAGCAGATGACGTTATTGTAAAAGATACCTTGGTGTTGCCGGTTGGTGAAGAAGTCG
Organism: Bacteroidota bacterium; assembly: GCA_021299855.1. Taxonomy (GTDB): domain Bacteria; phylum Bacteroidota; class Bacteroidia; order Palsa-965; family Palsa-965. The sequence continues at coordinate 39,961 of JAJTEY010000016.1, forward strand.
ACTTCCGTTTCCGCTCACGCGATGTTATTCACTCTGCATATTTTCCGCACTTCCGCGCGCAGATGAATTGCGTGCCGGGTATGGAAACTTATTTCCACTTCAAACCTACGATCACTACAGCTAAGATGCGCGATATCACCAAGAATCCTGAGTTTAACTATGTGC
>JAJTEY010000016.1:40148-83958 GCA_021299855.1 Bacteroidota bacterium
CTATGTGCTGCTGTGTAACAAGATTTGCGGAGCAGCTCACTACAACATGCAGCTGCCGATCAAGATTGTAGAAAAGGCAGAATATCAGAAGTGGATGGAAGCAACAAAAACTTCCGGTTCTAATGGAAATCCTTATTACGCAAAAAAATAACTGAATTGTTAAACCAATTCCCGTTCTGAAGGGTTAGATAAGAAGGGAAAACTAAATTTAAAACACTATGGCAGCTGAAACGCACCTCCACAGTGACTTACACGCTCGGTCTTTAGAGCATGATGCACACGCTCACCACGATCATCATGATGATCACGAGCACCATGAGTCCTTCATTTCGAAGTACGTGTTTAGTATGGACCACAAGGTCATTTCTAGGCAGTTCCTGATTACAGCCGTAATCATGGCTTGTTTGGCAATGGTTATGTCCATTGTCTTCCGCCTTCAATTGGCATGGCCGGGTGAGAAATTCGCTTTCATCAACTGGGTAATGGGAGACAAGTGGGGCAAAGATGGTATTCTTGATCAAAATGCATATTTGGCTTTGGTAACCATCCACGGAACGATCATGGTATTTATGGTATTGACGGGCGGATTGTCCGGCACATTCAGTAACCTGTTAATTCCTTACCAGATTGGAGCACGTGATATGGCTTCCGGCTTCATGAATATGTTGTCGTACTGGTTCTTCTTCTTGTCCAGTCTACTGATGACAATTTCTTTATTTGTTGAAAGTGGGGCTGCTTCAGGTGGTTGGACAGTTTACCCTCCGCTTTCTGCTTTAGAAAAAGCAATGCCGGGTTCCGGTGTAGGTATGACGTTGTGGTTGGTATCTATGTCTCTCTTTATTGTTTCGTCTTTGCTAGGTGGTTTGAATTATATTATTACCGTTTTAAACTTCCGTGCGAAAGGATTAAAGATGACACGTCTTCCACTGACTATTTGGGCGTTCTTCGTAACTGCAATACTTGGTGTATTATCATTCCCGGTGTTGTTCTCCGCAGCATTGCTATTAATATTTGATCGTAGTTTCGGAACTAGTTTCTATTTATCGGACATCTATATTGGAGGAGAGGCGTTAACGCAAACCGGTGGCAGCCCTGTATTGTTTGAGCACCTGTTCTGGTTCTTAGGTCACCCGGAAGTTTATATCATTATTCTTCCTGCATTAGGTCTAACTTCTGAAATCATTTCTGTGAATGCACGTAAGCCAATATTCGGTTATCGTGCGATGATCACTTCAATTTTGGCAATTGGTTTCCTGTCGTTCATTGTCTGGGGTCACCACATGTATATTACGGGTATGAATCCATTTTTAGGTTCTGTATTCGTATTCACCACTTTATTAATTGCGATACCTTCCGCGGTAAAAGCGTTTAATTACATCACTACACTTTGGAAAGGTAATATTCAGTTTACACCTGCAATGTTGTTCGCTATAGGATTAGTTTCAACATTTATTACAGGCGGTGTAACAGGCATTATCCTTGCCGATTCTGCGCTGGATATCAACTTGCACGATACGTATTTCGTTGTAGCGCACTTCCACATTGTAATGGGTGTGTCTGCAATTTTGGGAATGTTGGCCGGTGTTTATCATTGGTTTCCGAAGTTGTTCTTGCGTAAGATGAACAAGAACTTGGGGTACTTGCATTTTTGGTTAACGTTCATTAGTGCTTACGGCGTATTCTTCCCGATGCACTTCCTCGGATTAGCAGGCGTTCCTCGTCGTTACTACGAAAATTCAGCATTCCCGATGTTTGATAATTTGCAAGATTTGAACGTGTTGATTACAATGTTTGCCATCTTGGGTGGAACAGCTCAGATAATTTTCCTGTTCAACTTCTTCTACAGCATCTTCCGTGGTCCGAAGTCAGAACAGAATCCTTGGAACGCAAATACATTGGAGTGGACTACACCAATGGCTAATATTCACGGTAACTGGCCGGGTCCATTGCCGGAAGTTCACCGTTGGCCTTATGATTACAGTAAGCCCGGAACAGAAGAAGATTTCATTCCTCAAACTGTGCCGCTCAAGGAAGGTGAAGTGGATGGCGGAGGTCACTAAGAAATACAAAGACAAAAGGTTGCTCAGTGGGCAACCTTTTTCTTTACTACTTACGCTGTTGCTATGCTCTAAAGCAATGACTCTGCGTGGTCAAATGGCAGATAGTTTGCGCGCTTACTTTAGCGGCAAGCCATCTGTTACAGCTTATTACGATTCACGAAATACATTTGTTGAAGCGCGCAGGGCCTACGTTTGGGCCGTTAAAGCCGGTGTGACATTTGGAGGTAAAGTGCAGTTCGGATTAGGATATAACCAGCATCAGGGACAACGATATAGACCGATAGCATTAGCAGAAGGCGATACTGTGGTCGGTGAATTGCGATTTAAATATGGAGGATTGTACACGCGCTATACGTATTTCGAAAGTCGTTGGTGGAAGCTTATTGTTATTCCGGTTCAAATTGGTTGGGGTAAGATATGGAACGTGTACGAGCGACAATCGTTCGAGTTGGAAACAGCGCGCGAGAATTTATGGGCTTATGAACCCGGTTGTTCACTGCAATTTAAACTTACACCCTGGGCGGGATTGGGAGCTGATCTGGGTTATCGTGTCATGTTTATTTCCGAGAACAGATTTCGACAACGATTAACTTCACCTATGTATGCATTCTACTTCACGATCAACTGGACCGAGGTATTTTATACATTATTCCCGAACAAACGCTTGCCTTACGGATTATAAATAGATGCTGTAGTGTTACCTTTGTTTGTATGAGTACCAATCCGAATCTTAATCCTGATAGCGAAAATTTAAGCCCTGCAGAACGTGAAATGGAAAAGCTTTTGCGACCGCAGGAGTTTGAAGATTTCACGGGACAAGAGTCGGTTGTGGAGAATTTACGAATTTTCGTTCAGGCTGCCAAGCAGCGAGGCGAGGCATTGGATCATGTTTTGCTTCATGGCCCTCCGGGATTAGGAAAAACTACATTGGCTAATATTGTTGCGCAGGAATTAGGGGTAAACATGAAAACCACATCAGGGCCCGTGTTGGATAAGCCCGGTGATTTAGCAGGCTTGCTGACGAATCTGGAACAATACGATGTTTTATTTATTGATGAGATTCATCGATTAAGTCCTGTTGTGGAAGAGTATTTATACTCCGCGATGGAGGATTATCGGATCGACATCATGTTAGATTCAGGTCCGAGTGCAAGGACAGTTCAGATTAATCTGAATCCGTTTACATTGGTAGGCGCAACAACTAGAAGCGGGTTGCTTACTGCTCCATTACGTGCACGTTTCGGAATTACCTCACGATTGAATTATTATAATGCAGCGTTGTTGAAAAAGATTGTGGTGCGTTCTGCCGGAATTCTTAACGTTCCTATTGAAGAAGAAGCTGCTCAGGAAATCGCCCGACGGAGCAGAGGGACACCACGAATTGCAAATGCATTGTTGCGTCGTGTCCGAGATTTTGCGCAGATAAAAGGCACCGGAGTTATTGATCTTGAAATATCCAAATATGCGTTGCAGGCGTTGAATGTAGATCAGAACGGTTTGGATGAAATGGATTTACGAATACTAACCGCGATTATCGATAAGTTCAAAGGTGGCCCCGTTGGTGTAACAACGATTTCCACTGCTGTTGGTGAAGAGGCCGGAACAATAGAAGAAGTGTACGAACCATTTTTGATACAAGAAGGATATTTGATTCGCACACCACGCGGTCGTCAGGCTACGGAACAAGCCTATAAGCACTTAGGGCGCATCTCAGGGTTTACTAAAGGTTCCTTATTCGAAGAATAATCGTCATGGACTTGTCGTTGCGAAGCGCATTAGTGAAGCAAATTGCCCGTGAGCACGGCTTCGATTATTGCGGCATTTCGAAAGTTGAGTTTCTGGAACAAGAAGCACCACGACTGGATCAATGGTTGCAAACCAACAAACACGGAGAGATGAAATGGATGGAGGCGCATTACGATATGCGTTTAAATCCTGCGTTGCTGGTGCCCGGAGCGAAGTCGGTGATTTCATTGTTATTTAATTACTACACGTCAGAACGAAACAGTGACGATGAATCCCCAAAAATTTCTACATACGCGTATGGTGAAGATTATCACCATGTGATCAAGGATAAGTTGAAATCATTTATCGCAACATTAAAGGAGCGTATTGGTGAACACGTTGAAGGACGCGTTTTTGTTGATTCTGCGCCGGTAATGGATAAAGTGTGGGCGAAGAAATCAGGATTGGGTTGGGTCGGTAAAAACTCGAATTTAATCACACGCCACAGTGGCTCGTTTTTTTTTATTGCAGAAGCGATTGTGGATATGGAATTGGAGCCTGATGGGGCTATTGAAGATTATTGTGGCACTTGCACCAAATGCATAGATGCATGTCCAACTGACGCCATCAGTGAACCGTATGTGGTTGATGGTAGTAAGTGCATTTCGTATTTCACGATAGAGCTGAAAGGCGCAATTCCTGAAAGTGAGAATGGAAAATTTAATAATTGGATTTTCGGTTGCGACATTTGTCAGGATGTTTGTCCATGGAACAGATTTGCCAAACAGCATGACGAGCCGCGATTTCAGCCGCATCCACAACTTTTAAATCTGAGCAAAAGTGAATGGGAAGATATGTCGGAAGAACTGTATCAGCAATTGTTCCGAAGATCTGCAGTAAAACGAACTAAGTTTGAAGGCTTGAAACGCAATTTACGTTTCGTTACATCTTCGTGAAGTTGTTATAAGCCTCACGAATAACGTCACCGTACATGTGACCAAATGTTGCAATAGCCCAAGCGTGCAGCAACATTGCTTCATCGGGCTTCAGGCGCTTTAACGTTTTCAATAATTCTTTATGAAACAAAGCGCGGTCGAAACTTACGCTTTTCAAAATGTGCTTACTAAACTCCAACATACTTCCTCCTTAACATTTAAGAGTTACAACACGATCAATTCATGATCACACACTAATATAAAACGTGTTGAACGATTCTACAATACTATAATCGCCTAAAACGTGATAGAAATTGTATTCTTATGAAATTTTAAGATTCTTCTCCCCAGCGATAGGATTCCTGACGAATGCCGCACATGTCGATAATGCGATCAACAACAGTCATTGTCGCAGCTTCAAGATCAACCGGATTGCTGTAAAACGAAGGCGACGCAGGCAAGATTATTCCGCCGGCTTCCGTCACAGTTTTCATATTGTTAATGTGAATGAGATTTAACGGTGTTTCACGTGTCACCAATATCAGACGCCGACGTTCTTTCAAACACACGTCAGCACCACGAGTAATCAAGTCGTCGGAAATACCGGAAGCAATTCGTCCTAGAGTTCCCATGCTGCAAGGACAAATAACCATCGTCTGACATCCCGAGGAACCCGATGCAATAGGCGACATGAAATCTTTTTTATCATAAATTCGAAATGGCAAATCTTTGAACGACTCATTGCCACGTTCTGTTTGCCACACCAACTTGGCGTTATCACTCATCACTACAACAACCGATGAAGTATCCTGAATTAGCGTGGACAGCTTTCGTAAAAGTTGTTCCGCATAAATAGAACCACTTGCTCCGGTAATGGCAACAGCAATCTGAATTCTGCTTTTCATGTTGTTATAACATCTTGTTGCATGATATGTTTATTCCCCGCTTCTGCCCGGTAAACGATATGTTACGGTTAATCCTAAGATATTGTTGTACATGCCACGGTTAAATAAATTCTGCAATCTGTTTTGGTAATATAACGGTACTGCAAATTTTTTAATGGGCAACATCGAGTTCACCATGCGCATATCAACTGCCAAAAACTCGTTGATTTGATAACCTATGCCCACGATGGAAGCATGCTCCAGTCGTTGAAAATCACGTGGAGGAACTTCGCCAAAATCATCCCATTCACGAACTTTTGCGAGAACTCCAAACGACCATCCCGCCTGGAAGTAAATGTCTTTGTGCTGATAACGCACTAGCAAGGGAAGTTCAACATAATTCAGTCGAAGCTGGAATGCATCGTAATCTCCTTTTTCAGGGTATGCGATTTTACGACTTCCTTTCATGGAATATTGAAACTCCAATAACCAATACAGTTTTTTATCAGGGTTCACTGCAATGCTCACTCCTGCAACAGGTCCTGCCGCATTAAAACCGGAGTATGAATCGCCATGAATTTGACAGCCATTAATTCCCGCCTGAACACCTGCGCGAAAAGTCCGTTGCGCAACAGCATTTGTGATTATTACGCAGCAACATAGAATGAAGAACCAGCATCTCATGGTTTAAAAGTACCACTAATGCCTGTGATATGGAAGTGCGGGAAATTATTCTACGTGTTTAGAAATAGCTTGAATAGCTTCTTTCGTATTCGTTTCATACACGTATGCAACAACTTCGCAATGCGCAGGATCGAAATTAGCCGGCATAGTGTAGGCCGCAGGTAATGCATAATTGAACGCCGTTCCTGCAGCGGTTGTTCCGGTTGCGACGGATGAGCCGATGATAGATCCCGGCGTGTTGAGGCATGTTCTCAATACATGTTTAAATTCAAAATTGTTTAGGTAGTTGGATCCATCAACTTGCCATCCAACGATAGACGATTCTGTAATCATCAACACAATATTGTAGTCTCCGTTTAAAGTTTGGAGAAATTGTCCATCTACGTTTACGTCCAGTTCGCGTGTGGTTGCGTTATAGGTATGGTTTATTTTTAACCAAACCTGAGGAGTAGCGTTTACAATACTATCAACCAAACCGGCCCAAGCGCCTTGTGATTTCGCGTGATTGTTGGGATATCCTAAACGGTTTACCATAGCAACAGGCGGTGCACCGGCCAAAGAATAAACAGTTTCATACGCTGCAGCTTCCGGACAACGTAAATCCAGATTAAATGAACCTTGAGGCGCGCCATTAGGCAGTGGGTGTGGAGGACATGGTTCCGCAAACCACCCGTGGTGGATTGCAATGGCAACTACTTTTTCCGGATATGCGTTGAGAATACTTTCTACCGTACCTGCAGCAGCGGCGCAATTCGAACAAGTATGTCCTGTAAATTCTTCTATTAGAGCGGTACGTTGCAGCGTATCTCCACCAATCGGCCCCGGGCCTGCAACTGTAATGGGCGCACTCACGTAGTCGCATCCAATCGCGAAAACAGAGGCAGTGGCAAGAATCATTAAGTTTTTCATCACCCTTAAGTTAAGAAATACAATTAAAATGCGCTCGTAATGGAAAGTGTAAATCCATTGGACGCAGGAACAAATCGGCACACACCACCCACACAGAAAATACCTGCACGTTGTTTACCATACCCAACAACGATTCGTGTGGTGTTGCGCATATATCCAACTTGTCCGTTGATATAGTGAATACGACGAATGCTCTCGTAATTACCGTAATTATATTGATCCATTACGGCAACATACCAATGTTCTCCTATTGTAAGTTCTTCGGTAAGCGCAACCCAGTGTCCGAAGTCAACAACATTGCCATGAGTGTTGTGAGTAAAATAGTTGTCATCGGAAGTAGTAACGAACATGTGTTCGGCATCCGATCGTAATGTGAACTTGTCATTGATTTTCCAAATAACATCAACAACAGCTGTATGAGCGTCAATAATCGGATAGTTGGCTTTTCCTTCGATCACGTTTTTGTTGTAACGCAAGAAGGTATAAACGAGATTCAGTTTTAGTTTCTGATTGATCTTGCGATTGATTTCGATATTAATATCCTGGAAGAATAATGAATCGCCCCAACGTCCCATTTTGGTGGTGTAGCCCATCAGACGAACGGTGTCGTTTAATGATGTAGTGTCTAAAGCGTGAGCAACGGAATAATTGAATTGAACATTAGTGCCGTATTTCCCACCCAATTTCGTTCCTTTTTTGATTTTGTAGGTAACCTCTGCCTGAGCACCAACTTCACCATTAGCTTGTGTAGCGTACGGATAATAAGCTGCTAGAATGTAGGTGTGTTGCTTTGTCAATGCAGGTAAGTAGTTGATGAACATTGCAGTTCCTGTTGCTGTGCGATCAGAACGGAAGGAAAAATTGTCAATGTGCTTTGCAGATAAGATCACTCCCAAACCTTTTTGTGAATAGGTTGCAGACAGATACAACGCTTGTCCCGGCTTATAAACGTATTTGTTGTTGATCTTGAATCCGTCTTGAGGATCATTAATTTTATATCCGTATTCGGCATACAACGAAAACCGCTTCCACATAATATTCGCTCGTGCGGCCCACGTTCCTACATTGACAGGTAATTCGTAAGTCGGATCCTGATCAATTTGATAACGGCTAACAAAGCTTCCGCCCAGAATTATTCGAGCGTCCCAATTTTTTGTTAGTGAATCCAACGCTTCATTAATGTTTATTTCACCATCGAAACCACGCACAATACCTGCACTTTGCGTCCAGAATGCGCGTTGCTTTCCCCAGATTCCTTTTAGATAAATTCCTTTACGCGGGGTGAAACGTGCTTGAAATCCGTCAATGGAGTTGTCCCATACCAGACCACGATCTTCGTACGCACGAAATATCAATCCGCTACCAAATTGATCGTAACAATTCCCGAGACGAATCTCGAGTTGTTCTCCTTTATACGAAGCAAAACGATACGGAAATCCTTGTCCTTTATATCGAGGATCGATATCAGGAGTTGGATTCATGAATGCTTCGTAACGCACACCGGCAGAGAACTTGCCATTAACATAATTGAGTTGTCCCCAACCATTCAACACGCTTTTTTCAGGAACATTGGGTGCATTAATTAATGTGTCGGGAAACAAATAGCGAGAGTCTATCTGAAAGTTCCCCGAAATCTGTCCCATGTTGGGACTCTGAGCCTGAATTCCACCGCCAAGCAAGCAAGCGCCGGCAAGCACAACAAAAAATTTATTCACTATAGCGTTTTATTGATATGTCAATTATTCGGGCTTTTCACCTTTCGCCACTTTACGCACCACTTCGAGCAAATGTTTTTCTCCACCTTCAACGTATGCTGTGCTTTGGTAAACAATTTCCCCTTTGCCATTCAGGACAAAAGTGTGAGGAACCATGTTTACATTAAGTGCGCGTTTCAAATCCTGGTTTTCGTCAAGATATACTTCGTATTCCCAGGACATTGATTCTGTGTATGGCTTTACTTTAGGAGAATTACGAGCATCATCAATGGAAATTGCGATAAGTTTTACGCCCGTTTCAGCTTGCCAGTCTGCGTATACATCTGCTATCGCATTCAGTTCTTTTTTGCACGGTGCACACCACATCGCCCAAAAGCTGATGATCATCGGCTTCCCGTCGTTAGCGAAAGTAGAGGAATTGACTGTTTTGCCATCCAATGTTTTTACGTCAACAGCAGGTAATTTTTGCGCCGGATCCTGAATGCGAAATGCAACGGCAGTAAATGCAAATACAACGAGCAGGGTAAGAGTACTAATCTTTTTCATAATGATTGTTTTGTATTTGAGAAGCAAAAGCCGCGCCAAGATTACGGCTCACCAAAGTGTAATACTATGCTTTTTTTAACTTGTTTCTGTGATCATTGGTGTGAAATTAGTCAGTAAATGCAAACTCTCACCGAAAAAATGCCGCTTTCCTCATGAAAAGTTAATCACCGTCAATAAACGGTTAAAATCGTACAAGTTCCCAATAGAACGATTTCTCAATTTTGTGACACAGTAAACCACATGACGAGAATTAAAGCGAGTTAGGTATTTGCTTTTTGAAATCGTAATAGTTAGATTTGTTTAATCGACTTTAGAATTAAGAACTAATCATATGAAAAAACTTTTACTTGCCATTGCTGCGATTGGAACTGCAGGGTTGATGAATGCTCAGAGCAGCTTCACCATAGTACACCAGGAGTTGGGCGCTGTTACCAGCGGTCAGACGTTGACATTCTGGGTTCCTATTACCGACGCGAGCAGTAATTCGTATACGATAAGCGAATATTTTACTGTGTACAACAATACCGGATCTACAGTAACTACAAAGGTTCGCAAGACTGAATTGCAGATGCATGATGCTGCCGGAACGGCTTGGTTCTGTACGGATCAGAATTGCTATTCTCCCGGAACTTTTGTTACACCGGCTACAATTCCAATGTCTGCGGGCGGTGGAAATTTCTTGCTGAAGCCTGAATTCAATACAGGTGCAACTGCGGGTACAGGAATGGCGCGCGTACGTTATACGGTGTTTAACGTGAATAACGCAAGCGACACTGCATATTTTGAGATTGTTTACATGCTGGCAACAGGGGTTGGAGTTAATAACCTTGCTAATGTTAAGCCTAGCATTTCGAATCCGATGCCGAACCCTGCAAGCGCGGTATTTAGCATTGATTTTAAAGTTGGAAACGCGGGTGTTACCAATACAAAAATGGTAATGTATAACATGTTGGGTTCAAAAGTTTGTGAAATGGACGTGAACACTTTAGAAGGCACTATGCGTGTTGATGTTTCAGATTTGGAGCAAGGAGTATACTTCTGCACGTTAGTGTCTAATGGAAAGCAGTTGGCTACACGACGAGTAATGATTACACGATAGAAAATAGTATTCAAAAGAAAAGCGGCTCTAAAGCCGCTTTTTTTATGTCCATAATTTTTCAATTTCTGCTATCGCTTCCGGTACACCGCGAACAGCAGAAGTTTTGATGATCTTTAGGTTTTTGATTCCTGAAACCGAGACGTCTTGAGGATCAATCAGAAACTTGTGTGAAAACGCAGGTACTTCATGCACCAGTCCGGCAGCCGGGTAAACATTGAGAGACGTTCCTACGATTAACAAGACATCACAATCTTGAACCATTTGCACAGCATTATCCATTTCAGGAACACTCTCACCAAACCATACAATGTGCGGTCGTAACTGAGAGCCCAATTCACAGCTATCACCTTTTTTCAGTTCCCATCCATCGAGCGGATAAACCAAAGAAGGTTGAAGAGTACTCCTAACCTTTCGAATTTCACCATGCAGATGCAGGATGTTTTTAGTCCCTGCGCGTTCATGAAGATCATCTACATTCTGTGTAATGACAAGGGTTTCGTAACGTTTTCCCAATTCGGCAATTGCAAAGTGTGCGCCGTTCGGCTGCGCCTCAATTACTTGTCGTCGCCTTTGGTTGTAAAATTCTAAAACCAGATCCGGATTTTTTCTCCAGGCTTCCGGTGTGGCGACATCCCGGACATCGTATTTTTCCCATAAACCGCCACTATCCCGAAAAGTACTAATGCCACTTTCGGCACTAATTCCTGCTCCGGAGAAAACAACAATTTTAGGTTTCGAACTACTCACAGGAAGCTTATTTGTAGGGCTAAAATAAGGCCAATTTTGGCACCCAAAAACCCGCCAATCGTACTTATAATATCATTACCTTCGTCGTTCCGCTTTTTTAAAAACGCGGTGTAATACCAAGTATTAAAATAGAATTTCAGTTATGGCAAAATTTCGAAAGCAGGATGCGCTGGATTACCATTCGCAGGGTAGACCGGGAAAAATCGAAGTTGTTCCTACAAAACCATATAGTTCGCAACGAGATTTAACCCTGGCTTATTCGCCGGGTGTTGCGGAGCCTTGTTTGGACATCGAGAAAAATCCTGAAGATGCTTACAAGTATACCTCAAAAGGAAATTTGGTAGCCGTTATATCCAATGGTACTGCGGTGTTGGGACTTGGTGATATCGGCGCATTAGCATCTAAGCCGGTGATGGAAGGAAAGGGAATGCTCTTCAAAATTTACGCTGATATTGACGTGTTCGATATTGAAGTGGATACTAAAGACATTGAAACCTTCATCACTACGGTTAAAGCGATTGCCCCAACTTTCGGCGGTATTAATCTGGAAGACATAAAAGCTCCGGAGTGCTTTGAAATAGAGCGTCGTCTTAAAGAGGAACTGGATATTCCGTTGATGCACGATGATCAGCACGGCACTGCCATTATTTCGTCTGCTGCGTTGATTAATGCGTGTGAACTGGCCGGGAAGAAACTGGAAGATGTGAAGTTGGTAGTGAACGGTGCAGGAGCATCGGCTATTTCCTGTGCGAAGATGTATGAAGCGGTTGGTGTAAAACGCTCGAACATTACCATGCTCGATAGCAAAGGAGTGCTTTCAACGGAGCGCGATGATCTTGATGAAAATAAAAAGTATTTCGCACGTCCATCGAAAGGTATTACCACGTTGGAAGATGCGATGAAAGGTGCGGATGTGTTCGTGGGATTGTCAAAGGGTAATGTGGTGAATGCAGATATGGTGCGTTCTATGGCTGATCGTCCTGTTGTATTTGCGCTGGCTAATCCTGATCCTGAAATTTCGTACGATACAGCGATTGCTGCGCGCCCGGATATTATCATGGCAACCGGACGTTCTGATCATCCTAATCAGGTGAATAATGTCTTAGGATTTCCTTTCATCTTCCGAGGAGCATTAGATGTTCGTGCAACGCAAATTAATGAAGCCATGAAATTGGCTGCAGCGTATGCAATTGCTCAACTAGCGAAAGAGCCGGTTCCTGATGATGTCAACTTGGCTTACGATACACGTAACTTATCGTTTGGACCAACCTACATTATTCCGAAACCTATCGATTCCCGATTGATTTCGACAGTTGCCCCTGCTGTTGCTAAAGCGGCCATGGAGTCGGGTGTGGCAAGAAAAAGCATTACCGATTGGGAAGCTTACAAGATGGAATTAAATAATCGTCTTGGATTGGATAATAAGCTCATGCGCGGCCTGGTTACAAAGGCGAAGCAGAATCCTAAGCGTGTTGTATTTGCTGAGGCAGATACCTACAAGATTTTGAAAGCGGCTCAGTTGGTGCGTGAAGAAGGCATTGCTAAGCCCATTTTGCTTGGCGATAAAACAAAAATTGAACGCCTCATTCAGGAGCACAATCTGGATTTAGGAGATACTACGTTGATCGATCCGCGTGATGCGTCACAAGAGGAAAATCGTTTACGTTTTGCCGAGATGTTTTTCCAAAAGCGCAAGCGTCGCGGTTTCACGCAGTATGAATCGAAACGCGTCATGCAGGATCGAAATTATTTCGGTGCCATGATGGTAGAGACGGGTATGGCCGATGCGATGATTTCCGGATTGACACGTCGTTACGGTGTGCCGATAAAGCCTGCATTGCAATGTATTGGTGTTCAGGAAGGTGTAAATCGTGTAGCGGGAATGTATATCATGTCGACCAAGCAAGGCAACTTTTTCTTTGCGGATACGACTATGAATGTGAATCCCACAGCACAGGAGCTGGTGGATATTACAGTGTTAACAGCACAAGCCGTTAGAAGGTTTAATATCGTTCCGCGAATCGCTTTGTTGTCGTATTCCAATTTTGGATCTGCACAAGGCGAAATCCCGGAAAAGGTTGCCGAGGCCGTGTCTATTTTGCACCGTGATTATCCGGGACTAGTTGTAGACGGAGAAATGCAAGGAAATTTCGCACTTAACAATGATCTTTTGAAAGAGCAATTCCCATTCAGTGAATTGGTAGGGAAAAAGGTGAACACCTTGATTTTCCCGAATCTGGCATCGGGCAATATTTCTTATAAGTTGATGCAGGAATTGGGAAATGCCGAGGCCATAGGTCCCGTATTATTGGGCTTACGCAAGCCGGTGCATGTGCTGCAGTTAGGCAGTTCCGTTAGAGAAATTGTAAACATGGTCACTATTTCTGTAGTTGACGCTCAATCTTCCAAAGGGTAAACATGTATAACCATTTTCAAGGAAAGTTAGCGGTGAAGACGCCTACCTACGCAGTGATTGAATGCGCTGGTGTTGGCTATTTGCTGAACATTTCGTTGAATACGTTTACCAAACTGGGAGATGAAGAAAACTGCAAGTTGTATGCGCATCTGGCAGTTCGTGAAGATGCGATGGTGTTGTACGGATTTGCGGATGAAGCTGAACGTGAAATTTTTCGTCAGTTGATTTCTGTATCGGGCGTAGGTCCGGGAACTGCGCGCATGATCTTATCATCGTTGTCAGCCGGAGAAATTGAACAGGCTATTCAAACCGGAAATGTTGCGGTGTTGAAGGGCGTGAAAGGAATCGGAGAGAAGTCTGCACAACGTATCATAGTTGATTTAAAAGGCAAATTAGGCAAACAAGACAGCGCTTTACCGGTACAAATGTTTGCCGGAGACAATAAATTGCGCGAAGAAGCGTTATCTGCGCTGGTAATGCTCGGCTTTGCGCGGAATATGGCAGAGAAGGCTGTCGACAAATCCTTGAAAGCAGAGGGCAATGTGGTGTCGGTAGAACATTTAATTAAACTGGCATTAAAGAATCTATAACCGTATAGTGAATCGTTTAGTTAAATATCTCGTTATTGTCGTAGCAGGCGTAAGCCTGTTTTCTACGGTAATGAATAGCGATGCACGTGTTTACCATGGACAGCGAGGGCTTGTTGGCGGTAACGATTCGCCTGTAGGAGAATCGCTTGCGTATCCTTTTAATGACAATTCGTATCTCGATCCGTTGCATTACAGCAACAGCGGCAATCTGAAGCTGGAAGATCCATCGAATATTAAAACTAATGTTACCTACAATCCGGATAGCAATGTATATCTGGTGGATCAAACATTGGGAAATAATGGTTTGATGTATCGCCCTTCATCGTACATGACTTTCGAAGAGTATTTGTATTACGACATGAAAAAGTCCGTGCGCGAATACTGGAAACAGCGGGAGCACGCGGAAAGTGAAAGTCAGGGCAGAGGAGGTAAAAGTTTGTTATCACCGATTAAAATCAACAGCGAAGGGTTCGACCGCATTTTTGGTGGTGGTACCATTGACATTCGTCCTCAGGGTTCTGCAGAATTGATATTTGGTGTTAACGTTAACAAAACCAACAATCCTGCATTGCCTGAACGTCAGCGACGCATTGCAACATTCGACTTTGATGAAAAAATTCAGTTGAACGTTGTTGGTAAGATTGGTGAGAAATTGAAGTTGACTACCAACTACAACACCGAATCCACATTTGAATTCGAAAATCAGATGAAGCTGGAATATACCGGTTTCGAAGATGAAATTATCAAGAAGATAGAAGCAGGTAACGTGAACTTCGGATTAAACACTTCGTTGATCACGGGTAGTCAAACTTTATTTGGAATTAAAACACAAATGCAGTTTGGTCGATTAACTGCAACTACGATTGTTTCTCAAGAGCGCGGTAAAAAGTCGGAGGTTAATGTTACGGGCGGCGCGCAGGTAAGCAATTTCGAAGTAACGGCAGATAATTACGAACAAAACAAACATTTCTTCCTTTCGCAGTATTTTTTCAATAATTACAACACCGCGTTGGCAAATTTCCCTGTGATCAATTCAGGTGTTTTTGTAACACGAATTGAAGTGTGGGTAACGAACAGAACCGGTGCAGTTGATAACACAAGAAACATTGTCGCGCTCAGTGACATTGGCGAACCCGATGGCATGCTGGAAAGTGTTGGCACATCATTCATCAGCAACAACCCTACACATCCTCAAATTCCGGACAACGACGTTAACGATTTGTATTCGCAGATGGTGGCAACTCCCGGCATTCGCGATATTAATACACCGTTACAAACCTCATTAGCAGGATATATTTCACAAGGCTTTACGCAAGCAATCAATTATGAGCGCGTGAACAACGCGCGTAAATTATTGCCGACAGAATTTACATATAACGAACGTCTCGGTTATGTATCGTTGAACCAGGGACTAAACTTTGATGAGGTTGTTGCGGTGTCGTATCAATACACGCTGAATGGGCAAGTGTATCAGGTAGGAGAATTTTCTACCGATTTCACAAACGGTCAGGACGCGTTGATTGTGAAAATGTTGAAGAGTACCAACAACGTTCCGAAAGTGAGTTTCAATTCGCAGCGAGTTCCCTATAAAACGTGGGACTTGATGATGAAGAACGTATATTCCATCGGTGCGTATCAGGTGAATCCGCAAGACTTTCAATTGCAAGTGTGGTACAATAACCCATCTACGGGAACTGATGTCCCGTTTATTCCGGAGGGTCCGATCAACGGAAAGCCATTGATTCAAGTTATGAATTTGGATAAGCTGAACCAACAGCAGCAACCTTCTCCGGATGGACAATTCGATTTCATTGATAAGTTAACCATCATTGCCGCCAACGGAAGGGTGATATTTCCCGTAACGCAACCTTTCGGTGAATGGTTGTACCCGCAACTTGGGAACGACACGTTGCTCTATCAGAAATATGCATACCCGCAGTTATACGATTCTACAAAAATTGTAGCACAAACTACATTCGCTGGAAAGAATCGCTTTAAGTTAAAGGGAACATATAAATCTTCGTCCAGTTCCGATATCTCCCTGAATGCGGTGAATATTCCACAAGGATCGGTAATGGTAACTGCCGGTGGTGCGCCACTCACAGAGAACGTGGATTACACAGTGGATTACACGTTAGGTCGTGTGAAGATTATTAATGAAAGTATTTTGAATTCCGGAGTGCCGATTAAAATTTCACTGGAGAGTAATTCATTGTTTGCTATACAAGCGAAAACGTTGTGGGGCGCGCATTTCGATTATCGTGTCAATCGCGACTTCACGGTGGGTGCAACAGTAATGAATTTAACGGAACGCCCGATTACTCAAAAGATCAATATTGGTGATGAGCCTATGAGCAACACGATCTGGGGCTTTGATGTGAACTACAGAACAGAAGCACCTTTTTTAACGCGCATGGTTGATAAGCTGCCGTTGATTGAAACGAAAGCGCCTTCTTCGATTACAGTGCAAGGTGAATTTGCATACTTGGTTCCGGGTCACAACAAAGCAATCGGTAAAAACGGTAATTCGTACATCGATGATTTTGAAGGAACACAAAGCGCGATTGACATTCGTGCTCCACAAGGTTGGTCATTGGCATCAGTGCCTCAAGGTCAACCGGGTCGTTTCCCTGAAGCGTCTCAGGATAGTGTCGTGTCCGGTTTGAATCGTGCGAAACTGGCGTGGTATGTTATTGACCCGTTGTTCTTACGTCCTGATAATAACTTGAAACCGGGTCACGTTACCACTGCCGATCAATCGAATCACCGTGTGCGTGAAGTATTGGAAACAGAAGTGTTTCCTAACAAACAACCGCCTAACGGACAACCGTTGAACGTTTCAATGTTGGATTTAGCGTATTATCCTTCGGAACGGGGTCCTTATAATTTCGATGCACGACCAACTGCATTCTCTGCAGGTATTGCTAACAATGGTTTGCTGAATAATCCGGCAGGACGTTGGGGTGGTATCATGCGCCGAATTGAAACCAACGATTTTGAAGCTGCAAATATCGAGTTCATTCAGATTTGGTTGATGGATCCGTACAACGAAGATGTTGCGCCGCAGGATCAAAACACTACCGGAGAATTTGTAATCAACATCGGAAACATTTCAGAAGATGTATTGAAAGATTCGCGAAATGCGTTTGAAAACGGGCTTCCAACAACATCCGATTTATCGCTTGTAGACACTACAGCTTGGGGAAGAGTTCCTGTTGTTCAGTCTATCGTAAACGCATTTGATAACGATCCCGAGAAGCGTGCATTACAGGATGTGGGATTAGATGGCATTGGTGATGATGACGAAACAACATTCTTCAAATTTTATCTGGACACGATTTTAACATTGCACGGTTCGGCATCACAAGCTTATCAGAATGCAGTGAAAGATCCTGCCGGAGATAACTATCATTATTACCGAGGAACCGATTACGATAACCAAGCCAAACCAATTTTGGAACGTTATAAATTGTTCAACGGTCCGGATGGAAATTCGCCTGCTACTGGTCAACCAAATGATGATGGATTTACTGAAGATTATCCAACACAAGCAACTACACTTCCGAACCAGGAAGACATTAATCGCGATAACACGTTAAATGAAACGGAAGCATACTTTGAATATCGCGTGAAGTTGACACCGAATGATATTAATGCTACAAACGTAGGTAATAACTTTATCACGGACGTGTATCAAACTACTGTGCCTACGAAAGATGGACGTACGCGCCCAATCACTTGGTATCAGCTGCGTATACCGGTGCGTTCGTATACAACGAAAGTGGGTAACATCGAGAACTTCAACTCCATTCGTTTTATTCGTATGTATTTCTACAACGTGGATAAACCGGTGGTGATGCGTTTTGCGCGATTGGAGTTGGTGCGAAGCGATTGGCGTAAATATCAGTATTCGTTATTGCATCCGGGCGAATATATTTCAAATGGACAAAGCAATACGCAGTTTGACTTAGCAGCTGTAAACATTGAAGAAAATGGTAATCGTGTTCCTGTGAATTATGTATTACCTCCGGGAATTGATCGTGAACAAAACGTGCAGAGCGCAACCTTAGTTCGGCTGAATGAGCAATCGCTGGCAATGCGTGTATGCGACTTGGAAGACGGTGATTCACGAGCAGCATTTAAGACAACAGGGAATCTGGATATGCGTTCTTATAAAAAGATTCGAATGTTCATTCACGCTGAACAGCGCGCCGGTAGTGCAGCTGTATTGAACAATGGTGATTTAGTCGGCTTTATTCGTTTGGGTATGGATCAAACGGAGAACTATTACGAGTATGCGATTCCGTTAAATGTTACACCTCAAGGAAATTATTCGCCGAATGATCAAGCTGATCGTGAAAAGGTTTGGCCGGTTTCTAATAATTTGGAGTTGTCGTTTGAATTGTTGCAATACGCGAAGCAACAGCGCAACATCGCGATCTCTAACGGAACAACCACATTAACGCAAGAGTTTACAATTGCAGATCCGACAAATCCTGCACGTACGATTACCATTAAAGGAAATCCAAACTTATCGACGGTGCGTGTGATTACCTTAGGTGTCCGCAATCCGAAACGGACAACAGGAACCCCGGAAGATGATGGTTTATCGAAATGTGCAGAAGTGTGGTTTAACGAATTGCGCTTAACGGATTTCGATGATCAGGGCGGATGGGCGGCAACAACTCGCATCACAGCACGACTTGCTGATTTCGGAACAGTGAACATCAGTGGGAATATGGCAACTCCCGGATTTGGAAGTATTGAGAAAAAAGTAAGTGAACGTTTGCGTGAAGATCAACGTAACTACGATGTGAGCGCACAATTGGAGTTAGGCAAGTTCTTTCCTGAATCAACCGGTATTCGTTTGCCTTTATTCTGGGGATACGGAGAAACGTACATTACACCACAATTCAACCCGCTGGATCCGGATATCTTGTTAGCACCCGTTTTGGGTAATGAAGCATTGGGCGATAATGTGCGTGATTCGATTCGCGGCGCAACTGTTGATTATACACGACGCAAGAGTTTCAACTTAACCAACATTCACAAGGAGCGCGGTAAAGGCAGCAGTAAAAAATCATATCCGTGGGATATTGAAAATTTCTCGGTAAGCTACGCTTACACGGAAATATATCGACACAATGTGAGTCTGGAATATAGTTCGTTGTTAAATCAACGAGGTGGATTGACATACGTGTACAACTCCAATGCAAAGCCGTTAAAGCCGTTTGATAAAGCAGCGTGGGCGAAAGGCAAGTGGATGACAATTGTTAGAGAGCTCAATTTCACTCCGTTGCCAAGTTCGTTCAGTTTTTCAACTGACTTGAATCGTATGTACAGTGAAGTGAAAAACAGAAATATCACGGGATTCAGTGATATTTTCATGCCTACTAACTTCAACAAAAACTTTACGTGGACAAGGAATTATAATTTGCGTTGGGATTTAACGAAGAATTTAAAGCTGGATTTCTCTGCGGATAATGATGCGCGTGTATTGGAGCCATTCGGGAAAATTGACACCGAAGAAAAGCGTGATACGTTGTGGGATAACATCCGTGGATTTGGAACGACAATGAACTATCGACACGGTTCAAATATCAGCTACAACGTTCCGATTAACAAGATTCCGATTTTCGATTGGGTCACTGCAAACGTTCGTTATCAAACCGGTTTCACTTGGAACCGTGCACCACTTTCTGCCGATTCTGTAGGGAATACAATTGGGAATAATGCACAGTGGCAATATACAGGACAGTTGAATATGGTCACTTTGTATAACAAAGTTCCGTACTTCAAGAAGGTGAATAATAAACGTCCGGGAGCCAAGTCGAATTCGCCGGGTCGAGGTCCTGCTGCACCAAATACACAGCAGAAAAAAGACTCAACGAAAAAGGGTAATGATCAGTATGAAGTAGTAGAATATCTGGCTCGTTTGCTGATGACGTTGCGTACAGTTTCTGTAAACTATTCCGACAACTCAACCATGGCATTGCCGGGCTATGCCAAGCGAACACAGTTTCTTGGATTTGACGAAAAGTTTGATGGGCCGGGATTAGGTTTCTTGTTTGGTAAGCAAAAAGGGTTTGGAGAGTTTGGAACAGAATTCCCGATTTGGGCTGCAGAGAACAATTGGTTGGTTCAAACGCAATCGCTGTTTACGCCTTATACACGAGGAAATTCGCAAAACATAACGGTACGGGCTACTTTGGAGCCATTCCCTGATGTGCGCATCGAATTAACCGGTAACAGAACATTTAGTTTAAATAAGAGCGAGTTCTTCCGTTGGGATAATACGCTTCAGGATTACGTGGTTCAATCACCCATGGAAACAGGGAACTTCAGTATTTCAATTATTACGATTCGTACAGCATTCAAGAAGGAAGATCAGGAAACACGCGTGTCTTCTGTGTTTGAGCAGTTCCTGAATAATCGTGCGGTTATTTCTACAAAGTTGGGTTCGGAGAACTTGTATTCAACGGGAGTTTTAAATACCGGGTTTGCTGATGGCTATAGTGGTGTTTCGCAAGAAGTAATTATTCCGGCATTCCTAGCAGCATATACGGGACGTTCTGTTACCGGCGGTTCTACCAATTTGTTCCCGGCAATTCCTCTTCCGAACTGGAGAATTACCTACGACGGCTTAACCAAATACGAAAAGGTGAAGAAGCGTTTCAAGACTATTGCCGTTGGGCACACTTATCGTTCTACATTTAGTTTATCCGGGTTTAATACCAATTTGAACTTTGTCGATTTGGACGGTGATGGTTTCTCCGATAACATCCGAAATGTAAACGGAGATTTTGAGAGCAAGTATATCATCGGAACAATTCAGATCTCTGAGCAGTTTAGTCCGTTGATCAGTTTAGATATGACGTGGAAGAATAGCTTGACTACACGTATCGAGTATAAGAAGGATCGCACATTAAGTATGAGTCTGGCCAATACACAGCTTACTGAAGTTTCCGGTCGCGAAGTTGTAGTTGGGTTAGGTTACCGATTGCCACAGGTGGAAGCGAAATTCATGAAGAAGTTTACCAAAAAGAAACCTCCTACAAGCGATTTGAACCTAAGAGCGGATGTTTCGTTCAGAAATAATCAGACTGTTATTCGTAAGGCGGTGGAAGGCATCAACGTGTTAACCGCAGGTCAGAATATCATGTCCATTAAGACGTCAGCGGATTACCAGTTGAGTCAGCAGTTGATGATTCGATTCTTCTTCGATCGTGTGATGACCAATCCGCTGATTTCATCATCGTTCAAAACAGCGAACACCAATTCCGGCATCAGTCTGCGCTTCACGTTGTAGGTTACTAAAAATGTAAGCGCAACGTGTCCATGATAAAAAGATTACCGTAAATTTGAAATCATCATTTATAACAACACAACTATGAATTTTCCGGATCATCTAAAGTACACTAAAGATCACGAATGGGTTTTAGTGGATGGCAATGTTGCTACTGTAGGTATTACCGATTTCGCACAGAGCGAGTTGGGTGATATCGTTTACGTAGAAATTGAAACTGTTGGCGAGGAGCTGAACAAAGAAGAAGTCTTTGGAACAGTGGAAGCTGTGAAAACCGTTTCTGATTTGTTTATGCCTTTATCCGGCAAAGTATTGGAACGTAATGATGCAATTGATGGTAATCCGGAGTCGGTGAATTCAGATCCCGCGTTGCAACCGTAGCCTGGGCTTTAGTTATTTTGGTGCTGTGTGCCATACCGGGCCGCGACTTGCCCAATATTTCCTGGTTAGCGTTGTTGGCTTTTGATAAATGGGTACACGCAGGAATTTTCTTTGTGCTTGTCTTGTTATTTCTTCGTGCTAATGTTTTGGAGTTAAAGTCGCAAATAGTTGTTGCGCGCATGGGTCTTGCAGCTATGATTGTATATGGTGGATTGCTTGAGGTGATGCAGGGAGCTTTGTTCGAGGAACGCACGGCTGATGTTTATGACTTTATTGCCAATAGTTTTGGTGCGGTGCTGGGCTTTGTGTTGTTTTCGCGCCTGATTAAGAAGTTTCCGATTTTAATTCGTCCGATTATGGGTTACGCGGACGACGCTGTAGTTGCAACGGCACGCATTGTCGCGCCGGGCGTTTCTTATGACGAGGTTTCAATTGGTCGTGTGGCTACAGCTGCTTCGCATCGTGGCACCGGTGCAGGCAAGGATCTGATGCGTGTGTGTCTGCAAACGATTGCTGATAGGTATGGTGAAGTTCCTGTGCGAATTTCGGCGCAGTCGTATTTACAGCGCTTTTACGAATCATTCGGATTTCATCGCACGGCAAAGCCTGAATATTTGGAAGATGATATTCCGCATGCAGAAATGCTGCGTTTGAGTTAACAACGTCCGGTACTTTCTTAAATTTCCCAAACCTGGATTACATTAAATAATCATGCCGGCTCCAACAGTTTCGTTGGTCGCTTCATCGATTAGAATGATAGATCCGGTAATTCGATTCTTTTTATAGGAATCAATAAATAAAGGAACCGTTGTACGCAACCGAATACGTCCAATGTCATTCATTTGAATATTTTTACCTTCTTCGTTACGATGAAGTGTGTTGATGTCCATCTTGTAGACAACCTCCTTAATCACACATCTCGCATCACGTGTTGTGTGACGAATCGCATATTTTCCATTAAGTTGTAACGGACGCGAATTGAACCAGCACACCATCAAGTCAATGTCTTGAGTAGATTCCGGTTGATTATTGTCCTTCACAATCATATCACCGCGTGAAATATCAATTTCGTCGTTTAACGTTAATGTAACACTCATTGGAGCAAACGCATCATCTATCGTCCCTTCAAATACGTCAACAGATTTTACGGTTGAGTTAAATCCGGAAGGCAGCACGGTTACCTTATCTCCTGCGCGGAAAATGCCACCAGCAACACGTCCTGCAAATCCTCTGTAATCGTGATGTTCAGTACTCATCGGACGAATTACATACTGAACCGGAAAGCGTGCATCAATATGATTATGATCGGATGAAATGTGTACGTTTTCAAGAACGTGTAATAATGTTGGACCGTTGTACCAATTCATGTTCGTGGAACGATCAACAACATTATCTCCCAGTAAGGCGGAAATTGGAACAAACTGAATATCGATGGCATCAAGCTTACTGGCGAATGCTTCATACTCAGATTTGATAGTATTGAACACCTCTTCGCGATATTCGACAAGATCCATTTTGTTAATACAAACAACGATATGAGGAATGCGCAGCAGTGATGCAATGAAGGTATGACGCATGGTTTGCTCGATGATTCCTTTGCGCGCATCAATTAAAATAATCGCGAGGTTTGCAGTAGAAGCACCGGTAACCATGTTGCGGGTATATTGAATATGTCCCGGCGTATCTGCGATAATAAATTTTCGTTTTGGTGTTGCGAAGTACCGGTATGCAACATCAATCGTAATACCTTGTTCGCGTTCGGCACGCAACCCATCAGTAAGTAGCGCAAGATTTACATATTCTTCACCGCGTTTTTCGCTAGTTGCTTTTACAGCTTCGTACTGATCTTCAAAAATTGATTTGGAGTCATACAATAATCTTCCAATCAACGTAGATTTACCGTCATCAACACTTCCTGCTGTTGTGAAGCGAAGTAAATCCATGTTCAGGTAATTGTTTTGTTCTGGATTCATAAGGCTAAATATCTTCTAGTTGCTATAGTTTCGAGGCCACGAAGACACGACGTCACAAGGTGGTCACTAAGTGTCAGAGAACTAATCTGCGTATACCATTTTTAATAAGCGGGACATTGAAATTGATCAGGTAACCAAGACGATGTCCTGTAAGTTTTAACTGACTAAGTACCTGTGCTTCCCAAACCGGATTAACATTCTCAAGCGCCTTAACTTCACAGATGACCTTATTTTCGATTAATAAATCAAGACGAAGACCATCTTCAAATTGTATTCCGTCGTAGACAACAGGAACTTCAACTTGTCTAGAAACAGTAAAACCTCTTTTTTGTAATTCATGAGCAAGAGATATCTCATATACTTTTTCTAAGAGACCGGGCCCAAAGTATTTGTGAACTGTAAATGCTGCGTCAATCAAGGATTTGCCAATTCGCTCTTCTTCGTCAGATATGGCAGCGTATATTGTGTCGTTTTTTGTTCTCATTGTACGCTTAGTGTATCATTGTGTCTTGATGCCTTAGTGGCCTCGATTAAAATGTCTAAAAATATCCTTGCTTCTTTCGATCTTCCATAGCAGCTTCGCTGCGCTTATCATCCGCGCGTGTTCCCCGTTCTGTTGTGCGGGATGCGGCAACTTCCTGCACTACTTCTTCCAACGTAGCAGCTTTAGACTCTACAGCGCCGGTGCATGTGATATCACCAATAGTACGGAAACGAATTACACGCTCTTCAACAACTTCTGTCGGTCTTTTCATCATGAAATCGAAATCCGCCAACCATTGTCCGTCGCGTTGGAATACTTTTCTTTTGTGTGAAAAATAAAGTGAAGGCAGTGGAATGTTCTCTGCTAGAATGTATTGCCAAACATCCATTTCAGTCCAGTTCGAAATTGGGAATACACGAAAATGTTCGCCCATGTTTTTCTTACCGTTGAATATGTTCCATAATTCTGGACGCTGATTTTTCGGATCCCACTGGCCGAACTCGTCTCTGTGCGAGAAGAAGCGTTCTTTTGCGCGTGCCTTTTCTTCATCCCTTCGAGCTCCTCCAATTGCACAATCCAATTTCAATTCTTCTATGGTGTCAAGAAGAGTTACCGTTTGAAGAGCATTGCGGCTGGCGTTGTAACCTTTCTCCTCCACCGCACGACCTTTGTCGATAGAATCCTGCACATATCTGACGATAACTTTAGCGCCAATTTTTTCTGCCCAAGCATCACGGTATTCCAATGTTTCAGGGAAGTTGTGGCCGGTGTCGATATGTAATAACGGAAATGGAATTTTTGCGGGAGAAAACGCTTTTCGTGCCAAATGACTTACAACGATTGAGTCTTTGCCACCTGAAAATAATAAAGCAGGGCGTTCAAATTGTGCAGCAACTTCACGCAATACGTAAATAGATTCGGCCTCTAATTCTTTAAGATGAGATAACGCGTAGCTTTTCATAATTTCTGATCAGTGATTCGTTCTTTGATAAAACTATACAGCAGTTCAACGCTATCGTTTATGGAGAGTGATTGTGTTTTTATCTCCAGATCAGGACGTGCAGGCTCTTCAAATGGCGCAGTAATTCCTGTAAAATCAGCAATTTCTCCCGCTCGTGCTTTGGCATACAGTCCTTTCACATCACGTTCTTCGCACACTTCCAGCGGAGTATTGATATACACTTCACGAAAATCATCGTGTCCGATTATTGTTGCTGCTGCTGAACGAATTTTTCGCGTAGGACTTACAAAACAACAGATAACGATGATGCCTACATCAGCCATCAGTTTAGCAACTTCTGCAATTCTGCGAATGTTTTCTTCCCTATCAGTCTCCGAGAATCCGAGATTTTTGTTGATACCCGCGCGAATATTATCGCCGTCCAACACGTAGGCTAAATGACCGTCTCGGTGAAGTTTGTGTTGCAATCCAATTGCAATAGTAGATTTTCCCGACCCCGAGAGACCGGTCATCCATACTACGGTTCCGCGCTGACCGAGCATTTTTTCTCGTTCTGTGCGTTGCACCAATTTATCGAATATCGGATGTATATGATTCATAGTTAAAACAAAAAAGGTCTATCCAAATGCGGAAAGACCTTGATACAAAATGTTATCGGCTTTCCTCCTAAAGCAAAGTCATGCAACAGCACATTGTGCATACAACAAATGACATTACCAAATGGAGGTTTGAGTTTTTCATTGACGTGGCAAATATAAGAGAATATCGGACAATTTTACAATTCTATTGATACCTACAAACGCAACGGTTTACGTACATTTGTTTAAACTCTTAGATTTTATGAGCATCAGAAATTTTATCCCTACAGCCACTATTGATCAGACCGGCATAGAGGAGCGTGTAGCAAGGCTTAATTCCAGAAGCATTAAAAAAGAGAGTAAAGTGTTCGCGTTAAAAATGGCGCTGAACATGATTGATTTAACCACGCTGGAAGGTAAAGATACTCCCGGCAAGGTGAAGCAAATGTGTTATAAAGCGATGCATCCGCACGATGCTTTACCGGGAATACCTACTGTTGCTGCAGTGTGCGTGTATCCAACTTTTGTTGCATTAGCCAAAAAGGAGTTGGGCAATTCCGGTGTTAAAGTGGCGTCAGTTGCAACCGCGTTTCCTGCAGGACAATCTTCGCGCGATATTAAACTCCGCGATACAAAAATTGCTGTAGATGCGGGTGCGGACGAGATAGATATGGTTATTTCGCGAGGTAAATTTTTGGCAGGAGAATATGCGTTTGTGTATGACGAAATTGCTGCAATTAAAGAAGCCTGCAAATCCTCGCGTTTGAAGGTTATTCTGGAAACGGGAGAATTAAGTACGCTCGATAATGTACGTTTAGCCAGCGAAATTGCCATGCAGGCCGGTGCTGATTTTATTAAAACATCAACCGGAAAAATTCAACCCGCGGCAACTGCACCGGTAACTTTAGTTATGCTGGAAGCTATCCGCGATTATTATTACGAAACGGGAAGAATGGTGGGAATGAAACCCGCCGGTGGTATTTCCACTGCGAAGGCAGCGCTGCAAAACCTGGTAATGGTAAAAGAAACGTTAGGCGCAACTTGGTTGAGCAATCTGTGGTTCCGCTTTGGCGCCAGCAGTTTAGCAAATGATGTGCTGATGCAGTTGGCCAAAGAAGCCGAAGGGCGTTATCAAAGCGGAGATTATTTTTCTAAAGACTAATTCGAATTATAAGTTATGTCGAAACGTGTTAATAAAATTAATGTAACTGAGCTGGATTTTTCTTCAGTTTGGAGTTATGCAGCTTCACCGGAAAGCACGGACCATATTAAGATTGCTCCACGCTATGAGCATTTCATAAATGGAGAGTTTGTGAGGCCTACATCCGGAAAATATTTCAAAACGATCAATCCAACTTCTGAAGCTGCTTTGTCTGAACTTGCACAAGGGAATGATAAGGATGTGGATAAGGCCGTAAAAGCCGCACGTAAGGCTTATACTGAAGTGTGGAGTAAAATGTCCGGTGCTGAACGCGGAAAATATTTGTATCGTATTGCACGTATGATTCAGGAGCGTTCGCGCGAATTCGCTGTGATTGAATCCATGGATGGAGGTAAGCCGATTCGTGAATCACGTGATATCGACATTCCTCTCGTAGCAGCACATTTCTTTTATTACGCGGGCTGGGCAGATAAATTGGAGTTCGCATTTCCCGGAAAAAGCGTGGCACCGATCGGTGTGTGTGGTCAAATTATTCCATGGAATTTTCCATTGTTAATGGCTGCGTGGAAACTTGCACCTGCGTTGGCTTGCGGAAATACCGTTGTGTTAAAGCCTGCAGAAACTACTTCACTTACTGCGATGAAACTTGCAGAAGTAATTCGTGATTGCGGATTACCGCCTGGAGTTGTGAATATTGTTACCGGTGACGGCGTCGCAGGTGCTGCGATAGTAAATCATCCGGATGTAGAT
The DNA here is from genome assembly GCA_021299855.1 of Bacteroidota bacterium. GTDB lineage: Bacteria > Bacteroidota > Bacteroidia > Palsa-965 > Palsa-965. Next base: position 68,054 of record JAJTEY010000016.1, read on the forward strand.
AAAATTGCTTTTACAGGTTCGACAGATGTAGGAAAAATTATTCAACGAGCTACAGCAGGCACAGATAAGAGGTTGACCTTGGAATTGGGTGGTAAGGCTGCGCACATCATTTTTGATGACGCTCCGTTAGATCAAGCGGTGGAAGGGATCATCAATGGAATTTTCTTCAATCAGGGACATGTGTGCTGTGCAGGTTCGCGCCTATTTATTCAAGAAAGCGTACACGATAAAGTGATTCGTAAACTGAAGGATCGCATGAATACTCTTGTAGTGGGTGATCCGTTGGATAAAAATACTGACGTGGGCGCAATCAATTCGGCCGAACAATTAGGGAAGATCAATCATTACTTAAAATTGGGTGTGAAGGAAGGTGCGGAAATCTGGCAAAGCTCATGTGCAATTCCTCGCAAAGGGTACTTCTGCAAACCAACATTATTTCTAAAGGCATCACAATCACATCGTATTGTTCAGGAAGAAATATTCGGACCGGTGCTTGCTGTGCAGTCGTTCCGCACTATTGAAGAAGTGATTGAAAAAGCCAACAATACACCATTTGGGTTATCTGCAGGTGTATGGACAGACAAAGGGTCGCGCATATTCAACTTAACTACAAAATTGCGCGCAGGGGTTGTGTGGGCAAATACGTATAACAAGTTTGACCCTACTTCTCCATTTGGAGGCTACAAGGAAAGTGGCTTCGGCAGAGAAGGTGGATTGCATGGATTGAGTGCATATTTAAAGTTTTAATCGCGGTTAAATAAAATGGAAAGAATAGAAGTATTAAAAACATATAAACTGTATATCGGTGGACAGTTTCCCCGCACTGAAAGCGGTCGGTATTATGCGCTTACCAATAAGCAAGGCGCAACTATTGCGAACGTTTGTTTAGCATCGCGCAAAGATTTTCGTAATGCTGTAGTTGCCGCTCGTGGGGCTTTCGCGGGATGGAGTTCCCGAAGCGGATATAACAGAAGTCAAATTCTGTATCGCATTGCCGAGATGATGGAAGGTCGCAAACAACAGTTGGTGGACGAGTTGTTGTTGCAAGGCATTTCTAAATCATCAGCAACGAAGCAAGTTGAAACAGGTATTGATCATTGGGTTTATTTCGCCGGATGGTGTGATAAATATCAGCAGGTTTTTAGTGCTGTGAATCCTGTGCAATCATCTCACTTTAACTTTTCTGTTCCTGAACCTACCGGTGTTGTTGTTGCGATCGCTTCTCAAGACAGTCCGCTGGTGAGTGTAATTGATCTGATCGCCGCTGCCATTGCCGGTGGAAATACGATCATTGTACTAGCTTCTTCAAAGTATCCATTATGTGCAATCACTTTGGGTGAAATTATTGCTACGTCGGATGTTTCCGGCGGTGTTGTTAATATACTTACCGGAAAACCGGAAGAACTGCTGGGTCAATTTGCATCACACATGGATGTAAATGCGTTGGTATTGCCTGAAATTGCTAATGACTTGCTGACGAAGGCGAAGTTAGAGGGAGCGAATAATGTAAAGCGTGTTCACCACTACAAGAATACAAACTGGGAGCGTGGCGATTTTTTGCAGCCATACCCAATCATGGATTTACAAGAGATTAAAACTACATGGCATCCGATTGAACAGATTGGAAGTTCAGGTTCCAAATATTAACTATGAACGAATTGATAGAAGTTGCCTTTAAAGCGGCTTTGCAGGGCGGTGCAGCTATTCTTAACGTATACGGTAGTGAAGACTTTGATATTGAAATCAAAGGGGACAACTCTCCGTTAACAAGGGCGGATCGTGCAGCAAACGATTGTATTACAGCGGTGTTGTCCGGAACGAAAATTCCTATTATCAGCGAAGAGGATGTCCGTAATCATACTTTCGAAGAGCGCGAAAACTGGACCCAATGCTGGATTGTAGATCCTTTGGACGGTACGAAGGAGTTTATTAAACGTAACGGAGAGTTTACCGTGAACATTGCTTTAGTAGTTAACGGGAAAGCAGAGTGTGGTGTTATTTACGTTCCGGCAACTGATACGCTGTATTACGGGGGCTCATCAATAGGAAGCTTTCGTGTTGATGATGCGTCAACCATAAAGATCAATGACATTATACGCGCAGCACGTAAACTGCCGCTTCAGGATAAGCCATCAGGATTCCATGTTGTAGGAAGTCGATCACACGGATCCGCAGAAACAGAAAATTTTATTAGCAGATTACGTCAGGAGTTCGGTGAAACCTCATTCGTTGCAGCGGGCAGCTCACTCAAATTTTGTTTAGTTGCCGAAGGGAAGGCTCATTTGTATCCGCGATTTGCACCCACAATGGAATGGGACACGGCGGCGGGCCAGGCCATTGCGGAAGCGGCAGGATGCACCGTGATGGTGTGGCCTTTGCAGCAGCCGCTGCGTTATAACAGACGCGATTTAACCAATCCGTGGTTTTTAGTAAGTGCGCCCGGTGTGGAAGTGATGCACTTAAGCGAATTACCTGCAGAGGAGGACGTTAACTAAAATTTATATCTCAATAGTATGTCAAAAGTTGCGTTAATAACAGGAATTACCGGGCAAGACGGCGCGTATTTAGCGGAGTTCCTTCTAAATAAAGGTTATACTGTACATGGTGTTAAGCGACGTAGTTCTCTTTTCAATACTCATCGTATTGATCATTTGTACCACGATCCGCACGATAAAGGTGTGCCCTTTTATTTGCATTACGGTGACTTGACAGATTCAACTAATTTGATTCGTATCGTGCAAGAAGTACAGCCGGATGAAATTTATAATCTCGCTGCACAATCGCACGTGAAAGTTTCTTTCGAAACTCCTGAGTATACAGCAAATGCTGATGCAATCGGAGCGTTGCGTATTCTTGAAGCGATTCGTATTCTGAAGTTGGAAAATAAAACACGTTTCTATCAGGCATCAACTTCCGAATTATATGGATTGGTGCAGGAAGTTCCACAGCGAGAAACCACGCCTTTTTATCCGAGAAGTCCATACGGTGTTGCGAAGTTGTACGCTTTCTGGATTACTAAAAATTATCGTGAAGCTTACGGAATGTATGCGTGCAATGGAATTTTGTTTAATCACGAAAGTCCTATTCGAGGCGAAACATTTGTAACTCGGAAAATCACGCGTGCTGCCGCACGTATAGTATTGGGCTTACAAAAAAAGTTATACCTCGGAAATCTTGATGCGGAGCGTGATTGGGGGCATGCGCGCGATTATGTGGAAGGAATGTGGTTGATGTTGCAGCAAAAAACTGCGGACGATTTCGTACTGGCTACCGGAAAGAAAATTACGGTACGTCAGTTTGTGGAATGGTCTTTTAAGCATGTAGGTATTGAGCTGTTGTGGGAAGGATCTGGGGCGGACGAAAAAGGGTTGAACGCTGCGACCAAAGAAGTGTTGGTAGAAGTGGATCCGAAATACTTCCGTCCTGCAGAAGTGGATCTTCTGGTGGGTGATGCAACGAAAGCAAAACAAATTTTGGGTTGGGAAGCACAGACATCGGTGGAAGAGTTGTGTAAGGAAATGGTAACGGAAGACATGAAATTGTTTAGTAAAGACAAATACTTGATGGAGGGTGGCCATAGTATTAATCAATTTCATGAATAAGAATCATGGATAAGTCGACAAAAATTTATGAGGCAGGTCATCGTGGAATGGCGGGATCAGCTATTGTGCGGAATTTAAATAAGCGCGGTTATAATAATATTTTGGTGCGTACATCCAAAGAATTGGATTTGCGAAATCAACAGGCGGTGTTTGATTTTTTTGCGCAGGAAAAACCGGAATACGTTTTTTTAGCTGCTGCTAAAGTTGGTGGCATTCTCGCGAACAATACTTACAAGGCTTCGTTTCTATATGATAACATCATGATTCAGTCGAATGCGATTGAAGCTTCGCGTGTTCATGGGGTAAAGAAATTATTGTTTCTGGGGTCAACATGTATTTACCCAAAGATGGCGCCTCAGCCACTTAAAGAAGAATATTTGTTAACCGGTGCGTTAGAACCAACCAATGAGCCGTACGCCATAGCGAAGATTGCAGGAATCAAAATGTGTGATGCTTTCAGGCATCAGTACGGTTGCAATTTCGTTTCGGTAATGCCAACTAATTTATACGGCCCAAATGACAATTACGATCTACATAATTCACACGTTTTGCCTGCCTTGTTGCGCAAATTTCACACAGCGAAGGTGCAACAGGCTAGTCATGTGGAGATATGGGGAACCGGATCACCATTACGCGAATTCCTTCATGTAGATGATATGGCTGATGCCTGTGTGCATGTGATGTTGAACTGGAATGATTACGGATTTGTGAATTTGGGTACAGGAGTAGATATCAGCATCAAGGATCTGGCGTTAGCAGTGAAAGACGTGGTGGGCTTTGAAGGCGAATTAAAGTTTGACACAAGCAAGCCGGATGGAACACCACGTAAACTGACAGACGTAACGCGTCTGCATAGTTTGGGCTGGAAGCATAGTATAGAATTGCGCGACGGAATTGCAGCTGTATACAGTGAGGTTAAAGATCTCTTTGATCAGGAACTAAAGGGTAATCACGTTTTACGCGAAGCATGATACGTATATTCATAACCGCGGTTATTATTTGTTGGCAAATTGCTGTGGTGGCCCAACAGTCAAACGTGCCGTTGAATTATGAGTGGCTTCAGGAGACGGAAGCCAAGATGGTGGAACACCGCGGTTTTAATTTGTCTGTGGGGCTGATGAACTACAGTGCGGATACCTCACTTTCTTCACTGTACGATAGTTTGTTTTACACCCCTAAACGCAGTGACGAAGTCACGATCGCATATCCGATACATTCAGGAATGCGCCCATGGTTGGAGCAAGGGCAAGCGTTGAGGCACAATGTCAGCGCGCATAACACGTTTCAGAGACGTACGACATACAACAAAACATTCGGTTCGTGGGTGAAGCAATATTATTCGTGGGGAAGTTTATTACAAGTGGAAAAACCGGCAACGTATAACACGCCATTGTTTCGCTTGTACATCAATCCGCTAATTCATGCGCAGAGCACGACGCTGTTAAACGATACGTCCACAGAGCGACTATATATTAATACACGTGGATTTACTGCTCGAGGAGACATCGGGACTAAGATTTCGTTTGAAACAACGTTCCTGGAGAATCAAGCATTTTTACCGGCGTACCAGGATTCTTTCGCGCTGCAATATGGCGTAATTCCCGGGCAAGGACGTTGGAAGCGTTTTAAGCAAACCGGATATGATTATGCTTCTGCATTTGGAACATTGTCCTATTCACCGTTCAGATTATTAAATATTCAATTCGGTAACGATAAGTTGTTTGTAGGTGATGGAATTCGCTCACTGCTGTGGTCCGATCGCGCTTTCAATTTTCCGCACGCACGCATTACGCTTTGGTCCGATGCCTCCCGTATTGTGCAATACACGATGGTGTACGCTTCGTTAATGAATCTTACCGCGGGTGGAGTTACAACACCTCCGGGAACAGAACGATTATTCCAAAAGAAACCTGCCGCTTTTCAACACTTGTCTTTGCGTATTGGTCGTACTGGTCAGATCGGTTTGTTTCAAGGTTTAATTTGGAATAGAACCGACAGCACGAATCGTCAGTCGTTAAATTTCCATTACTTCAATCCTGTTATATTCAGCAGTCTGCCTGCTTTTGGTTTAGGTGATACGGTTAATTATTTAATCGGGGCCAATTATCGTTTCAATATTATTAAACGTATCAGTCTCTACGGACAGTTTATGCTGGATGAATTCAGCGGTAGTAAGCAGGTGCGTTCCAAAGGCGGATTGCAAGTCGGTTTAAAATATTTCAACGCGTTTTTTATTCCACACCTACACGTACAAGTAGAATACAATCAGGTGAGACCATTTACGTACAGCAGCCGCGATTCGTTGCAGGCATGGACACATTACAACCAATCTATTGCGCATCCGCTCGGTGCGAATTTTAAGGAGTGGTTGGTGGCGTTGCAATACAAAGTAGGCCCTGTATTTTTACACGCGCGATATAGTTCAGCAGTAATTGGTGTTAATGGATTAAATATCAATCACGGACAGAATCCGTTTTGGTCCGATAATTTCCCGGGATCCGCAGGGCCTTACACCATTGGCTCCGGCGTAAACGGAAAACTGGTTAATGCAGATGTACAGTTGGGCATGGTATTCAATCAGGCTACGAATTTGAATTTGTCCGTTGGTTACAATTATCGTAACCGCACCTATGGAAGTTTGGAACAAAATACCGGAATGATTTACGTTACATTCCGTACTACTTTGTTCAATTTCGGTCACGATTACTTTTGATTTGCAACCTTTATCGTCCATTTTCGTACATTTGTAGACAAGTTGTTGAAATCAACGCCATTCTGTTGATTTTACAGCCACCTAACGCTATCTAACACGATCTATGGGATTATTGTTGCTCGCTGTAATAACCTCCTTTGCTGTGGTTTTGCTATCGACCCCTTCGGTGATTCGTGTAGCCTTTCTGAAGCGTTTGTTTGATGAGCCTGGTGAAGAACGGAAACTCCATAAGCGAATTACACCTACCATCGGCGGTATCATGATTTTTGCCGGGACCATTTTTGCATTTGCGTTATGGTTTCCCTGGAATCATGAAAATCAGGAGCAATTGCAATCGTGGGTTCGGGAATTCCAATTTATTGTGGCAACGTCATTAATCCTGTTTTTCGTTGGTATCAAAGATGATATTATTGGAACGGCGCCTATCAAGAAACTAGCTGCGCAAATTATAGTGGCGTTAATGTTGGTGCTCATGGCGGAAATCAGAATTCGCAGTTTGCACGGACTTTTCTTGGTGCAGGAAATTCCTTTGTGGGCGAGTATTTTCTTGTCCCTGTTCACGATAATCGTTATAACGAATTCGTTTAACCTGATTGATGGCGTCGATGGACTCGCCTCAGGTGTGGGTTTAATTGGCGCTATTTGTTTCGGGGTATTGTTCTATCTCGGCGGCGATTTAATGATGAGCATATTAGCATTCGCACTGGCAGGATCATTAGCTGCGTTTTTGGTGTTCAACTTTTCACCTGCAAAAATTTTTATGGGCGATTCAGGCTCACTGACCATTGGCTTATTCATGTCGATTCTTGCTATTCGTTACGTCGAATTTAAACCTGTTGCAACTGCCCCCGAATGGCTCACATATACGACAAATCCTGTAGTTGTAATGGCGTTATTAGCTTATGCATTAACGGATACCTTGCGCATATTTATTTATCGCGCAATCAAAGGCTTATCTCCGTTTTCTGCAGACCGAAACCACTTGCATCACCTGCTCGTGGATAGCGGTTTCTCTCACGCGGCAGCGGTTGTCAGCATTTATGTTTCGATGTGTATTGTAATAGCTGTCGCTGTATTAACAAGCCCATTAGACCATACTTTAGGCTTCGCAATTACGGGAGGAACGGTGGTTGTGTTTATCTTCATACCGGTGCTTATTAAGCGCAGATTTGTAAAGAAAAACGGAAACCAATCTAAAACACGTCGGCTCGACCCGATGGAAGCAGCATAATGCGAATACCCGGTCTCGTATTTATTTTTTGTTTGATTGCTCCGGTACTCGCGGAATCGCAAACGTTTTGGTATCAGAACGGCGAAGCTCCCAATTACAATGACTACATACTAAATAATGCGGATGCACATACCGCTATTAAACCTTGGTATAACAATCAATTTACCGGAGCGCCCATCAAATTCAAGCGTAGAGAAACATTAGGAATGTTGGGTAAAAAAGAATTGTTGGGAGTTGATACACTTTTGGTTTATGAACCCGGGAAAACATACACGCTGCTGTTACAAGAGCGGGGAAAGTGTAGCGTTACTCCTGTGTACAGTGCTCTTGCCGGTGTTAATCAGCGTGGAACTACGTTGCAGGAGTTTATGTTAGGTGCGCAATTTCAGGGGCAGCTGAATCATAAGTTCGGTTACAATTTAAATGTTGCTGCAGGCTCTGCAGTTTTCCCGACGCATCAGGATTCTATTGCGAAACAAGCACGTGTGTTGCCCGGCTGGGGCGACAGGGTCTATCGTTCCGGAGACGGTAAATTAAACTGGCAACACATAAGTGGTTCCGTTACGTGGCAGCCTTCTAAAGTTTTTTACCTGAGTGCAGGTCGTGATAAACATTTCTGGGGCGAAGGTCATCGCTCGCTGTTTATTTCAGATGTGAGCGCTCCAATGACATATTTAAAACAAACTACTTCAATCTGGAAATTGCAGTATACTTCATTATTCACGGCGCTAAAGGATTACAGTGTGTCCCCCGATTTCAAAGGTGGATTTAGGAACAAGTGGGCCGCGATGCATTACATCAGTTTTAATCCGACACGTTGGTTGAATTTGAGTGTGTTCGAGTCCGTCATCTGGCAAGGAACAGACAACAATCGTTTCCGTGGATTTGATCCGAATTACTTGAACCCTCTCGTGTTTTATCGCCCGGTAGAATATAGTTTAGGGTCTTCGGACAATGTATTTCTGGGCTTTGCCGCGAAATTGCGCATCAATCGTAACAATGTTCTATACGGACAAATTTTGCTGGATGAGTTTTATTTGAAAGAGATTCGAGCCAAAGCAGGCTGGTGGGCGAATAAATACGGAATTCAGATCGGATTCAAGTCTTATAACGTGTTCTTTGTAGAGAATTTGCACATGCAGGGTGAATTCAACATGATACGTCCTTTTACGTATTCACATGGCAGCGTTCAACAAAGCTATTCACATGCGGGTCTCCCGATCGCACATCCTTCGGGAAGCAATTTTGCAGAAGTGGTGGGCATTTTAGCATATGACAACAAAGGCTTTCATGTACAGGGCAAATTGGTAGTCAATGTTGGCGGTCGTGATACTTCCGGATTAAACTACGGCAACAATGTTTTGCTGAGTTACACCACGCGTGAGTTGGAATATGGAAACGAATTATTTCAGGGACTAACGACTGCGACCATCTACGCGGAAACTCGGTTATCTTACACCATACCTAAGTTTCGTTGGGTGCGATTTGAGTTGACGGCAGCAGCTCGTCGTGAGGCAAATGACCATTACGCGAAAAATCAGGTGTTTGTTATTGGTGGATTGCACATTCCGCTATGGAATTCATCCCGTGATTTTTAACATTTAGGCGCGGTTTATTTAGAAGTGATCTAAATTCTACCCCTTACTAAAAGCGCGGATGCTACTATTAGTTAAATTTGCCCACCTAAGCGCAGAGCTGTGTACGCATCTGACTCACATACCGAAATAAAGCGCGTCAGCATAGGCAGTAAAATTGCCGATTATGCTGCGTTTGCGAAGTTGCGTCTGGCTTCTTTGGTGGTTTTCTCTGCAGCGATCTCGTATTTTATCGGTGTTCGAAATTTGGGCTTTGAAACCAACTGGATCACGTTTGCCGCTTTACTCGTTGGAGGATTCTTAGTAACGGGTTCTTCCAATGGTTTTAATCAGGTTATCGAAAAAGATTGGGATAAATTAATGAACCGTACCATGAATCGCCCCATTCCTGCCATGCGCATGAGTGTCGTGGAAGGTTTGCTGGTTGCGGGAATAATGGGCGTTTCGGGAATAATTATCCTTTGGGTTTGGACCAATACTACTGCCGCTATTTTAGGCGCGCTTGCCTTATTGCTGTATGTTGCGGTTTATACACCGATGAAGCGCATCACTCCATTTGCAACTTTTGTCGGCGCGTTTCCGGGAGCAATTCCTACCATGTTAGGATGGGTGGCCGCTACGGAAGGATTCGGACACATTGGAGCTCCGGCGCTGTTTTTATTTGCAACACAGTTCATGTGGCAATTCCCGCATTTTTGGGCTATAGCATGGGTAATGGATGATGATTATAAGAAGGCAGGGTTTAATTTATTGCCTTCCGGAAATCGTGATAAATCCAGCGCCTTTCAAACTTTGGTGTATACGTTGATGTTGTTGCCGGTAAGTCTTTTGCCTGTTGCATTTCAAATATGCAATCCGTGGAGTGGTATCGTGATATTAGTTGCAGGAAGTGTATTTCTGTGGCAGGCATGGCAGTTGTATGATGATTGTGAGATCAATTCGGCACGAAAGTTAATGTTCGGTTCATTTTTTTACTTACCGATCGTTCAAATCGCATATTTAATAGGCTAAACAATGGCAGTAGCAGTTATGGAGAAGAGTGAAGAACAGTTGAGAAAAGAGAAGGGCAGCCGCAATATGCTATTGCTGGGCATTTTCAGCATGACCATGGTTTTTGGCGGATTAACTTCTGCTTACGTGGTGCGCCAAAAAGCCGGTGATTGGTTTTCAATTGAGTTGCCTCCGGTATTTACTGCAAGTACTGCGGTTATTATCTTAAGCAGTGTCAGCATTATTTTGGCAGGACTGTTCTACAAGCGCGGAAATTCGGGATTGGGAACAACTTTGGTGGGTGTTACATTCCTTTTTGGATTAGCGTTTACTTACTTCCAATTTGTAGGCTGGGGCGAACTGGTGAAAAACGGCATTTTCTTATCTCCAGATTCCAAGCAGGTTTCCCTTATTTCCGGATCATTTATTTATGTTTTAACCGGACTCCATTTGGTGCATTTGGGCGGCGGTTTATTGGTGCTGTTATTCACGTTTATTAAGGGTTTGCTGGGGAAATACAGTGCAGATAATTATCATGGAGTAAAGCTGGCAGGAATTTACTGGCATTTCCTCGATGCATTATGGATATATTTGTTCCTGTTTTTAACGATTTTTAAGTAAACTTGCACCGCACACAAAAAAGCTAAATCATTAACTAATCATATTTGAATTATGGCAGGCGCTACTGCAAACCTCGAAAAAATTGAAGGCTGGGACGGACAAACCTCTCCCATGCGCGCGAGCTACGGAAAGCTATTCATGTGGTTTTTCTTAGTATCCGATGCATTGACTTTCTCAGGATTTCTTTGTGCGTACGGTTTCTTCCGTCACCGTTTTGCCGGCGAATGGCCTGATCCGCAAGAAGTATTCCACCACTTCCCATTCTTGCACGGGAAGCACTTGCCTTTGATGTACGTAGGTTTGATGACGTTCATCCTCATCATGAGTTCTGTGACTATGGTGTTGGCGGTAGAAGCAGGTCATCGTAAGAACAGACGTCAAGTATTGATTTGGATGTTCGCTACCATTATCGGTGGTTTCATGTTCGTTGGCTCACAGGCTTGGGAGTGGTACAACTTCATTAAAGGAACTGATACAGGAGCTGTGTTGTATGAAAACAAAATGTATTTATACAAAGTAGATCATGCCACTCACGCTATCGATACTACAACACTTCGATTTAAAGGAGCAGAACTTTCCAAAGAAGAATCAGCGCGCATTATTGCAAGTGGTGAAAAGTTCTACGGTGCGAATTTGAAGCATAACGAATACGGTCACATTGCATTCGCAGATTTCTTCTTCTTCATCACAGGCTTCCACGGCTTCCACGTATTCTCTGGTGTTATGATTAACATCGTTATATTCATTATGGCCTTGCAAGGTTACATGGATCGAGTGGGTCACTACGAAATGGTGGAGAAGGTTGGGCTGTATTGGCACTTCGTAGATTTGGTTTGGGTATTCGTATTTACCTTCTTCTACTTGCTCTAATTTTGAATTTACACATTAACTGAAATAATACATCTTATGTCAGAATTTCACGATCCGTTTCCAAGCTATGAAACCATGTCTCAGCACGACGAGGCTCATGGAAAGAAAGCACGTCGCACGCTATGGAATGTGTTTTGGCTGTTACTCGTTGTAACCATCGTAGAGGTTGTCGTTGGTTTATACGCGGTAGATTGGAATTTGAGTAAAACCTTTTTGAAGATTTTCTTCATCGGGTTTACGCTGGTTAAAGCGTTCTACATTGTGTACACGTTTATGCACTTAGGACACGAGAGCAAATGGACCAAGTGGGTGATCATCGGACCATTCACAGGATTCATTTTGTATTTGATTTTTATGATGGTGATCGGTGAGGGGAATTATTCTATGACTAAGCGCTTGGACGAGCCTGCCGCTAAAGTGGAACATGTGGATGGCGGAGGTCACTAATTCATGAAAAAGGCAGTACTGCTATTCGGCATATTACTATTACCAACGCTGATTTATATTTATTTCGCGCTGGGTGTTCCGCAAGTTAGACGTGCTGCGTTTTATGGTCCTCGTGCTATAGGTCCGGTAAAAAACCCTAAAACTGGCGTAATTACTCAAGACACAGTTTATCATTCTATAAAACCCTTCGTGTGTAAAACGCATGAAGGGTTTGACTTTTCCAGCGCTAAGCTTGGTGGGCGCTCGTATTTGGCGGTGTTTATGCACCCCGATTCAATTCGCGCTGTGCTGCCTATTCTTGCACAAGATTTGAAGGTTAACAAACGCACACATACATATAGTCGTTTTGTCTTCTTCTGGCCGGAAGATACCTTGCAAGCTGCACCGGATTTGGCGGGTCAATTGGGATTAGGAACAGATACCGGATACACTTTAGTGCTGCCACCTGCAGAATATCAGGCGATGCGGGACGGTCAATATTTTTTGCCGAATCCAACCCAAAGCAAAAAGCCTTATGCCACATTAAGTGATGCCGTCCTGATTGATCGTATGGGAAGAATTCGTGGTTACTATAATATTCGTTACGCTGCCGACATCAAAAAGATGAAAGAAGATTTGCGTCATGTGTTGTTCCGCGACGAATCGGTGAAGACGATTGAAGAAACAAAAGTTGAACAGAGACGCTAATTCGCATGAAATTTCGTGTTGTATTTGTTGCTGCAATAGCCGCTTTGATCGCTGCCTGCGGCTCAGAGAATCCTGATAATCCCGGTATTGTTTTCAATAAAGGCGGTGTTGAACGCTTGATGAAATATTATCCATTGCCCGACCATACGCCTGAGAAACCGCATTATCACACTATTCCTGTGGATACGTTTCAGGCACACACGGGAAGTGTTTTTGTTACCGATCGTTTGAAAGGTGTTGTTACGGTAAGTGATTTTTTCTTCGCAGAATGCGGTGGCATTTGCCCCAAAATGTCCTCACAATTAGAGCGTGTACAAGCCGCTTTCAAAAACAATAAGGACTTTCGAATTGTTTCTTATACGGTAGATCCGGAAAGTGATTCGGTTGCGGCATTGCAGGAATACGCTTTCGGATATCAGGCAGATACTGCTATGTGGACGTTTGTAACCGGAAAGAAAAAGAACTTGTACGACCTGGCTCGTCATGGTTATTTTCTTCCCGTTGAGCCGGGCAAAGGCGATTCGGAGGATTTCATTCATAGCGATCAGTTTGTGTTAACCGATCGTAATGGAATTATCCGCGGTTATTACACCGGTACCGATAGCACCGCAGTGGATAGCTTGATTCAAGATATACGAATTTTGTTAAACGAAAATTAAGATGTTACAACCCACCTTATCCAAAAACGACCCTAAAGCCAAACTGTTAATTTGGGTATTTAGTTTCGTAGTGTTTGCTGCTGTAGTTGTATTAGGTAAAGTGAAACTCGAAGTCGATCTAGGCTTTGATGTGCACATTTTCGCTAAGATCAATGCGTTTTTAAATTCGCTGGTTGCAGTGCTGTTAGTATGGGCTTTGGTCGCAGTAAAGGGCAAGAACTATGAACTGCACAAAAAGATCATGTTGAGTGCAATGGTGCTTTCCATCTTATTTCTTGTCTCGTACATTGCGCACCATTTGTTGAGTGGAGACACCCGCTTTGGCGATACGAATCATGATGATGTGGTGGACGATATGGAGTTGGCAGCTATTAGCGCAGTTCGCATTTTTTATTATATCATTTTAATCACCCACATATTTTTGGCGGCAATTATCTTGCCTTTCATCCTGTTCACAGCTTATCGTGGTTTAACCGGAGAATATGCGGCACATAAGAAGTTGTCGAAAATTACCTGGCCGATATGGCTTTATGTTTCTTTAACGGGACCGGTAGTTTATTGGATGATTTCTCCTTACTACGGATAAATAAACGTCGTAACTTTGAAGTGTTATGAAACGGTTTCTTTTTGCTTTCGCATTTATCGCTCTTGCTGCATCCGCACAGGCGCAATGTTCTATGTGCAAAGCAACCGTTACCAATAACACAGGAGGGTTAAATATGGGCGCCGGTATCAACGACGGTATCGTTTACCTCATGCTCATTCCTTACATTATTCTCATGATCTTCTTCCGCAAACGTATCGTTAGCGGATTTCGCCAATTGCTGGCACTCTGGAAATAACAGATTCACTTTATTATTATCTTTGCCCTGTTCTTTCACATTGCTTATCAAGAAAGGCTGAGGGATAGCGCCCGTTGAAGCCTTGGCAACCCCTTAGGGAAGGTGCCAACTCGCACTCCACGTTTGGAGATAGATAAGTCATGAGTAATCGATTTGATTCACGATCCCTCTTGACTTTACAAGCGGGATTTTTTGTTTTATCACAATGTGCGAACGTAGTTTATGAACGACATCAAATCGCAACTCGAAAAACGAGTACTCATCATCGATGGTGCAATGGGCACCATGATTCAACGTTATAATTTAACTGAAGCTGACTATCGTGGCGAACGATTCAAAGATTGGCCGTACGATCTGAAAGGGAACAACGATTTGCTTGTGCTCACTCAGCCTGCTATTATCGAAGAGATTCACCGACAGTATCTGGATGCCGGTGCTGATATCATTGAAACAAATACGTTTAATGCACAACGCATTTCAATGGCGGACTATCACATGGAAAGTCTGTCCTATGAAATGAATGTTGCTGCGTCACAAATTGCACGACGCGCAGCAGATGCGTTTAATGCGAAAACTCCACAACAACCGCGATATGTTGCCGGAGCAATAGGACCTACGAACAGGACAGCATCGTTGTCGCCGGATGTAAACGATCCGGGATTTCGTGCGATTTCGTTTGATGATTTAGTAAGTGCATATCTGGAACAGGCACGCGGGTTGGTAGAAGGCGGAGTGGATCTGTTTCTGATTGAAACGATTTTTGATACGCTTAATGCCAAAGCTGCTTTGTTTGCAGTGCAGACGCTATGTGAAGAATTAGGAAGAAAAATTCCCGTAATGGTTTCCGGTACCATTACCGATGCCAGTGGAAGAACGTTGTCGGGTCAAACCACGGAAGCATTTTTAAATTCCGTTGCACATGTCGATTTGCTGAGTGTCGGCTTGAACTGTGCGTTGGGTGCTCCGCAGATGCGTCCGTTTTTGGAAGAGTTAGCGAATAAGGCTCCGTTTTATGTGAGTTGTTATCCGAATGCGGGATTGCCGAATCAGTTTGGTGAATACGATGAATCTCCTGAACAGATGGGCGAACATATTCGCGATTTCGTGAAGAGTAATTTCGTGAATATTATTGGAGGATGTTGCGGAACCACGCCGGATCATATTCGCCGCATTGCTGAAGTAGCCCGTGGTGAACGTCCTCGCAGTGTGCCCTATTTGGAGCCTTACATGAAGTTGTCGGGTCTTGAACCTGTTACATTACGTCCTGAAAGTAATTTCATGAACGTAGGTGAACGTACCAATGTGACAGGATCGAAAAAATTCGCACGATTAATTAAAGAAGAACAATACGACGAAGCATTAGCGATTGCCCGCGATCAGGTGGAAGGCGGTGCACAGGTAATTGACATCAACATGGATGAAGGCATGTTGGATGCAGTTGCTGCAATGACACGATTTTTAAATTTGATTGCTGCAGAACCCGATATTGCGCGTGTTCCCATCATGCTCGACTCGTCCAAGTTTCATGTTATTGAAGCAGGATTGAAGTGTGTGCAAGGCAAGGCCGTCGTGAATTCCATCTCATTGAAAGAAGGTGAAGCTGAATTTATTCGTCAGGCGAAATTAATCAAGAAGTACGGTGCTGCTG
>JAJTEY010000083.1 GCA_021299855.1 Bacteroidota bacterium
GTACTACAAGAAAATACAATCCGTTGGGCCAGTCTTGTGTCCGGATTGGTGTTGTATTATAATCATTCCATGCCGCATAAACCACTCTTCCATTCACATCGGTAATTGTCACGTAACCGATATCACGAACTTCAATAAAATCAGCTGTAGGATTCGGATAGATCCTTACATTGCTATTTCGAAATTCCTGAATTCCGGTCGCTAAATGAATTGCACCTACGGCATCAAGATCAAATCCGGATGAAGGAAATGGTGTTGGCCAAGGATCGTTGACCTTGTTACCGTATTGATCGAATGTTGCATATGTAGAATTGACACTCCCCACAACATCACAAATCTTGATATGCGTTATAGCGTTGACATCAAGCCCCGGAACATTGGATAATAATTCGAGATCATACGGTGTCCCATAATTCACACGATACTTCCCGGCGAGGTTATCAATTTTTGTGGCATCGGTGTACCCGAACGAAGAAGTCTGCGTTGAATCTTGTGTGTAAGACGTTGCAGGAAAACGAAAATAATTGACACCATCACTGCTGACTTCAACAAATGCCAACTCTAAAAACAAATCATCGAAGGCATTTTCGAAAACACAAAAATCAAATCCGGGGCCGTTGTAAATAGGAAAGTTAAATGTGACAATTGCGCAACCTCCATCGCCCAAACTCACTGTTCCATTAGTACCTGCGGGTCCTGTAGCCATTGAACTATCGCCGGCAGCTGCATAACCTAAAGAAGTATTGCTCGCATCTTGCCAACCCGGCTGCACCGTACATGAAGTTGCCCAACCCACAATGATGCTGCTATCTTTATAAATAGCGGTACTTCCCGGTTGTCCTGCAGGTGGCGCAAACTGCGCCCGTACATCATTAAAATGTGATAGCACCAGTATTATCAATATTGCCAGTCGATGTAACAAGGTCATTTATCGTTTAATGATTCGTATTGCACTTTGTTCTGAAGTTGAAATTACAGAAAGCGTGTAAACCCCGGATGATAAATAAGACAAATCCAAATTTACCGGACCTTGTTGATTGATCAGTTGAGTAAATACTACACGACCCGAAATATCAGTTATGGCAATCGTTCCATTTGTAGTAACAGTTTCTATCGTCAATTGATTATGAAACGGATTCGGATACACTGCAAGTGTATTATCGTCACGACTTTCCAAAATCGTCATAGGGCTATCAGCCGTGATAAAATGATCTGCGCAGAAAAACAAAGGCGTGTTGATCCCGAACGCACCCACATCGCTAGATGATAATGTAAACCATAAACTATCCACGTTACCTAAAGAAGACAAATCAACCCATTGCCAATCGGTGACAATATAATCCAGAGTATTATTTGCAAAACGATAGTCCGCTAAATAAAATTCTACACTATCCGTAACAACTTGTCCGCCGAACCAACCACGTATCATGAGCTTAAAGAAATCAGGATCATTACCCGAAACACCACCAAACTTTTTGGCAAACATATCACCATCGCGCATACTATTAGCGGGATAGGTAGCATTCGTAACGTAACAACCACTGACTACACCTCCAGTGGCATTACCCGACAACATGACTTTAGCGTTCTGTTGTCCAACAACGTAAGTGAGGGAGCTATTATAACCGGTTAAAGCCTTAGTTGAATATAAATTTCCAAATCCTGAAGTTGAACTATCCATCATCGTGCTGTACGCCCAACCCTGCGTCCAATAACCTCCGAACGCGGTATCAAAATAATTTTCCATGATGACATTTCCGGAAGTAAATGTTGTACCCAGTGGCTGTGAACTCCCATTCCAAAAGGTATCAGCAGGAAAATTGAAATTTTCGAAATCAGCAACGGTTTGTCCATGAAGGAACTGAATTAAAAATAACGCAATAATGGATAGATGTTTTTTCATAATTATTTTGAATTAAATGTAATAGATGCTCCGAGCCTGAAACCACGCAACGGCATCGGTCTGCTTTGTACAATTTGATAAGTGGTATTGGTAATATTATCCAGAGCTCCGTTCAATCGGATTGTCATTTTGTTGCGTTCCTCAAAGACGTACGAAACGAAACTATTATGCAACCAGTACGGATTCAGATATGAATAATGATCGCTTGAAACATAGCGGTATCCCGTGTATGACAACGTGTAATTCAACTCAAACTGCCGGTAACGTATCAAAAGATTACCGTTGCCGGAATACATAGGCACATAAATCAGCTGTTGATCTACACTTTGATCATTTTCCGACAAGGGTTTCATGGAAGTTGCCAACGTGTAATTCGTACCCACTCCCGCCTGAATAAAAAACTTCTTCTTAGTGTAATTCAAATTCCAGCTAGTTTCCATGCCCCTGCTCCACACTTCCATTAAATTGCGCGGTGTCCAAAAGGAGCCTTGCGGTAACCAGATTATTTGATTTTTCATCAGGCGCGTGAACACTGTTATTTCAACTTTAAATTGAAATTTACTTTGAAACGGATGTAAACTAATAACACTAGTAGCATCACCGGTGTAGCCCGATTCCGGCATCAGTTCGGGGTTGCCTCCCGGATTCCAATACAAATCGTTAAATGTTGGTACGCGATAAACACGGGATGCATTCACTAAAAATGACAACAAAGGATTAACACGATATTCAGAGCCTAACGCAAACGTCAGCGGTGCAAATTTACCATTCACCAATTCCGAACGAAGATTAACAGAACCTTCCCAACGATTGGTCAATTTAACGATTGCACCGCCGAACAGGGAAACTCTGTTGATGAGTGGATTTCCTGAATACGACTCTGACTTACCCGCAGAAAGTGATTGATTAATTCCGACATGCCATTTCCATTTCGCTAAATACCGATTAAACTCCACGTCAGAAATTAAAGTATTAGCAACATTATGATCAATCTCGCGATAGTCATTAATCTTATAATTAATCCGCTCCAAAAACCAACCTTGTCGAAAGACAAAGAATCCTCCGAACACTTCCTTCTGCCATTGCCAGGCTAATCGTGATGTAAGATCATACTGAAAAGCGGAAGGAGTTTGTTCATTGAGTGTTGGCGGAATATTTCTGAAATTTTCATGATACCAGTATCGTACCGATAAGGTTCCCATCTTGCCCGGTAATTTCCGGCTGTGATCTACTTTGATTCCGCGTTGCTTATACGAAGCATGAGCCATTCGCTCTTTCGCAGTTGTATCCGAACGTTGATAGGTAAAGTTATTTTCGGAATCGGTGTAATATGCGGCTACACTCCACAACGTTGAATCGGAGCTCCATTGTGCTTTCAATGCGGTTTGACGAAAACCAAATGCGCCAACTGTAGCGCCTGCTGTAATGGTTCTTCCGGTATTGAAGCGAAGCTTACTATCTAGTAGCACCGCGCCACTCACTGCACCGCTTCCCCAGGATGTTCCGCCTCCGCCGAATTGCAACGCTACATAATCGAACAAAAAACCGGGTAGAAGATTTAAATCCACCAAACCGTTCATGGAACTGTTAATGTTCAGCCCTCCCCATACCACTGCAGTGTGCGCAGCATTTCCTCCGCGAAATGTTGTCGTTGATAAATTGCCGGGACCATAATTTTTTACAAAAATGGGAGAATGTGCCGCCAGCAAATCACCGATGTTCCGGTCGTTGTATCGTGAGATTAATGCGGAATCGAACGTCAACACTTTCACTCCGGATGCCTGTGTACGCACACGATCGATGACAACAACAACAACTGACTTATCGTATTGACGCAACGTATCTTGTCCGTGTGCAATACACACGAGAAGCAACATACTAAGCGTAATTACGAAATACCTCATTGTCATAATGTCTGTGACATCATCACGCACGAAGCTTCGGGAAATAAATAAAATGAACCAACAACGCCGGAATTGGCATTGTAAAAAACATCTCACTTGATTTCTGCCTCAACTTGCGAAGGCGTGATCATAACGGCGAAGGCAGGTCTCCTGACTTGTGTCATCCGTGTTCCTTCCCATCCGCCGCAGGCAGACAGTGGATTATTACACAGACCTATAAGACACTTACAGTTGCGCACCAGTTCGTGATTTTAACACGATTCCCTATTAACTGAAACTTTCGTTTCAGACCTTTTCCGGTGATGCCGATAAATTAAAGAACGCGCAAATGTAAACGAATTTCTTTCTGTTGGCCAAATTATTTCGGTCGTATCGCTCGCAACATTTCGCGCTTGCCCGGTGGACCGGGAAGTTTTTCTACAGCGAAACCCGCGGCTATCATGGCTCTCCGCACATCACCTTTGCTGCAATACGTCACTAAAACACCGTTGCGTTTTAAACTATTGTACATCGCACGAAAAATTTCCTCACTCCACAACTCGGGTTGAGCGCCGGGCGAAAACGCATCGAAATAGATGACATCAAAGGACGCATCTCCGGGAACATAATCCTGAATTCGCAATAAACGTTTATGTAACTGAAAATGCGATGATACCGATTCATTTAAATTCCATGAAGCATTGTGCAAGGAATTAAAAAACCGGCGCTCGTTGTTGTCTGTCGGATAATTCAATTGCGCCACCAGCGCAATTGAAATCGGATAATACTCCAACGATTCATAGTAAATCGTTTTACCGCCAGACATGCGTTGCGTTAACAAGGCGTTCAGTCCCGTTCCAAATCCAATTTCCAGAATTCGAATATGATCGTTGAATGCAGCGGCATATTCGTAACCGTGCTTAATAAATACGTGCATCGATTCTTGCACAGCTCCGTGATGCGAATGATAGAACTGATCCGTTACCGGATGATACAATGAATGCGAACCGTCGTGCGTAACTCGAAGTTCAGGTTCGGATGCTTCCATTTACTTTCCGATAATCTTGAATTCCGTGCGTCGGTTATTGGCACGTCCTGGATCAGTATCGTTGCTGTCGATAGGTTGTGTTTCACCATAACCTTTATACTCCATGCGATTAGCCTTGATGCCTTTCGAAACTACATATTCAACAACCGCCTTAGCTCGACTTTCAGACAAGCGCTGATTATAATCGTCAGCACCTTTGCTATCCGTGTGGCCTGAAATTTCAATTCGCAACGACGGAACATCCTGCATCAGTTTTAC
>JAJTEY010000017.1 GCA_021299855.1 Bacteroidota bacterium
TCTGCTAATCCGGCAACGAAATTATGTCCGTCGAATCCGTTGGAGAGGACTTCATTAAATAACAATAACGCGCCGGGAACCTGATTAGCTAAAATAAAATCGGTGACTTTAAAATAGTAATCGTAATCCAGTACATTAAGGTTTTCAATAACGGCTTTGTAGGTCAGATCACTTCCTGCATAACTAACTACCTGATCGAAAATAGAACAGGCGTCACGTAATGCACCATCAGCCTTTTGCGCAATGATGTGCAAGGCATCCGGATCTGCATTCACGTTTTCATTTTTTGCGATATACGCTAAATGATTCGCAATATCTTCAACCTGAATACGGTTAAAATTGAAGATTTGACAACGTGAAAGAATCGTCGGTAAAATCTTGTGACGTTCCGTTGTCGCCAGGATGAAGATCGCGTATGAAGGCGGTTCTTCCAGCGTTTTCAGAAATGCGTTGAACGCAGCTGAAGACAACATGTGCACCTCATCGATGATGTACACTTTGTATTTGCCCATTTGCGGTGGAATTCGAACCTGATCAACCAGATTACGAATATCATCAACCGAATTATTGGACGCAGCATCCAACTCGTACACGTTAAACGATTGACCCGAATTGAACGAAACACATGATTCACATTCGTCACAGGCTTCGGTTTCAGATGTAAGTCGTGTACAGTTAATTGTTTTTGCAAGAATTCGGGCACAAGTTGTTTTTCCGACTCCGCGCGGACCGCAGAACAGAAAGGCTTGGGCCAGATGATTATTGCTGATGGCGTTTTTTAAAGTATTGGTAATCGAAGCCTGACCCACCACTGTGTTAAAGTGTGCAGGACGATACTTACGAGCCGATACAACAAAATTATCCATGCGCAAATTTACACACAGATGCCGTAGAAACGGTATAAACAGCGATTTTCAGGAGTTGATATTATTAACACAAATGACGAGATTGTGAATAAAAAGAGGCTGCTTTTCAGGCAGCCTCCTTGTTTCTTGTGCAATTACTTATAGCATCGTCGTTGGACAAACATAATCCGTAATTCGGAATTTATTCAATGGCTTTAATGCATTGAAGCCACCCGCAACATTAATCAAATTACGATAACCCCGTGCTTGTAAGATGGAGATGAACGTCATGCTGCGATAACCGCCTGCACAATGCACGTAATACGTTTTGTTCGGATCAACTTTGGTCATGCTGTCATTGATATAATCCAATGGTGCATTGATGGCTTCAACGATGTGCTCGCTGTAGTATTCACTGGCTTTGCGAACGTCGAGTACTTCGATGGGTCCTGCGGAGTATGCTGCAGCAAATTCATTAGCAGTAATTGAACGAATTGCATCCGTTTCAAATCCTGCCTCTTTCCACGCTTTCATGCCGCCATTCAAATAACCCAGTGCATTGTCGTAACCAACACGCGCCAAACGTGTTACCACTTCTTCTTCGCGACCTTCATCCGTGACTAAAAGTATAGGATGTGTTACCGACGGAACCAACGTTCCAACCCATGTTGCAAAACTGCCGTCAATGCCAATGTTGATCGCATTCGGAATAAATGATTTACAAAAGTCATCTGCTTTCCGGGTATCGATAATTAAAGCATTTAATGTGTTTGCTGCTGCTTCAAAAGATCTTGCATCAAGAGCCTGCGTGCCTTTTTTCATCACATGATCAATGCTTTCATAACCTTTGATATTCATCAACACGTTTTGAGGGAAATATCCCGGAGGTGGCATCAATCCATCAAGTAGTTGTTTTTTGAATTCTTCTTTCGTCAACTTCGGATTCAATGCATAATTCACTTGTTTCTGATGACCAAGCGTATCAAAGGTTTCCTTGCTCATATTTTTTCCGCATGCACTTCCTGCACCATGACCCGGATAAACAATGATGTCATCATTCAACAGCATGATTTTACTGTGCAATGAATCGTATAAATGTCCGGCTAACTTTTCTTCAGTCATGTCGGCAATTACATGTTGTGCCAAATCAGGTCGGCCAACATCACCTATGAATAGCGTGTCGCCGGTGAAGATGGCAACTTCTTTCCCGTTTTCATCACGCAACAGAAAGCAAGAGCTTTCCATGGTATGACCGGGTGTGTGGAGTAACTCAATGGTGATGTCGCCTAATTTGAATAATTCTCCGTCTTGTCCAATGTGTGCTTTGAATCCGGTTTCCATTTTAGTTGGACCATACACAATGTTGCACCGGTTTTATTGGCGAGATCAATATGTCCGCTCACAAAATCGGCATGAAAATGCGTTTCGAAAACATATTTAATGTTTGAATTATTGTCTTTTGCACGTTGCAAATACGGTTCAACTTCGCGCAAAGGATCAATGATTGCAGCCTCACCATTGCTCTCAATGTAGTAAGCAGCTTCTGCTAAACAGCCGGTATAAATTTGTTCAATTTTCATAATTAACTCTTTTAGTTCGATTTGTCTTCATTCTTTTTCTTCGGCGTAAGACGGTAATACATAAATCCGAATCCGGCAATTAAATGTGCCATGATGATGATAAATATTACTGTTCCCATAACCTTAATTATGTGACTCAAAGGTCTCCCACTTTTCGCTGAAGAATAATGATGCAAATCAGTTTTGTATTGATGTTTTTCGTTGTGTGACAAGTGTCACAAAGTCCGCCAGGTAAAAAAGCGGTCACAAAAAAAGGCTGCCCTTGAGAGACAGCCTTTTACATTTATTTTAAGAGTTCTTATCGAACAACTTCCATACGTTTCACTTCAGAAATTGTAGAACCGCTTACTAAACGGTACATGTACATTCCCGGTACCAACGATGAAGTATTAACTTCAACTTGAGTAGTTCCTGCTACAACTTGTTGTGACATCACTACACGACCTTGAATGTCCATTATTTCTAACGTCATATCGTTGTCGGCGTTTACAGCAATAGTTGTGTTGGTATTCGCAGGGTTAGGGAAGTTTTGACCAAGACTGATGTTGTTCATTGCAGCATCAAATTCTTCAGTACTTACTAATCCATAGAACCAATCGTGTGACCATTTCAGGATTTCATACTTCGATAAAGTATTACCCACCATTTCAACACCGATACCCAAATAAACTACTTTGTAAGTGCCGTTTGTTTTGCGTGTACCTGCGGTTTTGTTACCGTTGTTGTACTTGAAAATTGCAACACCACCGCCTGATGCGTTTACTTCATCCGGATAGAAATAGTTACCACCGTAGAAGTTCAAGATGTTACTGTTTGGTACTGTTCCGAATACTAAATCAGTTGTAACAGCAGTTAACTGAGAGTTAGAAGTTCCTCCGTCAGCAGAGAATGTAGCACCGAAGAACGTGTTCCAGAACTGTTGAGTAGTTGCTGTGTAGTAAGGGCTGTTTTGAGTATCCCATGTTTCCCAACCGATGTCTTGACCTGCAATGAACATGTTGCCGCCTGCATTCAACCAAGATGTCATACGTGTGCAGAATTCATTTGTTAAACCGGGGAAAGTCCAACCTACGTTATAATATACGTTGATTACACCGGTGAATGCGTTATCACGAATTGCTTTAGCCGCAACGATATCATCAGTAGTTGCCCATCCGTTTTCGTTTGCGTACACTAAACCATTAACGTATGTAGAATCCCAATTTGCAGCAGAACCTGCAGTAACACCGTCACCAATTCCACCGCTGTTGTTCACGATCAAATCAGTAACGTTGGAAATAACATAAACTGTTTTAACTAATGCGGGTGAATTCGGATTCTGAACTGATGTTACCGTTAACG
Organism: Bacteroidota bacterium; assembly: GCA_021299855.1. Lineage (GTDB taxonomy): Bacteria > Bacteroidota > Bacteroidia > Palsa-965 > Palsa-965. Next base: position 3,767 of record JAJTEY010000017.1, read on the forward strand.
TTGCTTTGCCCACAAATGGAGTAGTGCCCGGAGTGATGTTAATGCTGATGCTGTTGGTAGCATTAGCAGCAGTTGTAATAGTTGCAGTGTTTGTGAAATTGTTGCTGTTTACAGAGAATCCTGCGCTCCAGTCGTTCGGGATGTTTGTAGTTAACGTGTACACAAAATCTTCAGAACCTGAACCTGAATTCATGGAAGTTAAGGTAAAGCTGGAAGCATTAGATGATGTTCCTGCCTGTACTTCTGTAACCGGTGAACTCAGTGTGTAGTTGATGATAGGATCTGCAACAGTTCCCATCTGAATGATTTCTTTTGTGGTTGTGTTTTGCACAAAAGCAATCGCTTTGATGTTCGCAGTATTCCACGCAGCATTTTCGTTATAGTTATAATTGAACGTAATGCTGTTGCCGATTGAAGCAAATGCAGAAATTGCGTCACCGTTATCGGAAGGTAACATCAAGCGGAATACGTTCGGGAAATGTGTTTCGCCGTTAGATCCCGGAGGTGTGGTGTAATCGATAGGATCTTCAACGATAGCAACATACAATTTGAAAGAACCTGATGGAACTGTTCCTACTGTTTTGATATCTATGGTAAGATCACGGTTATTACCGTTGTCAACTTCGGTAACACCAATTTTGATTGGGCTTCCCATAGAGAACTGGTTGTCGATATCCGTTTGCGTAATGGCATTTGGATTACCGCGCTTCTGGTTACCGTTCAGTACGACAGTAGGAACGCCGGATACCGTGTACATGTTAACACGTGCAGTTGGACCTGCAGTGTTGTGATTGTACATTGGATCAACTCCCGGCCATGATGTGTGATAAGCAATGTGACGAGCTTTTGTGGTATTAGGAGTAATAATTCCTGATTCGAATGCAGGATTCTGTGATGCGCATGGTCCACAGCTGGCTTGTGTGAAGTGTTCTAGGGCAACAAATCGGGGGGCTTGTGCCATCATTACACCGGTCAACAATAGTGCTGCCGATGCGGCGAGTGTAGTTTTTTTCATGTTGATAGTATTGAGCTGGTTATTACAGATTGTAAACCAAATATAACAAAACTATCTCAGACTTACTCCGTTCCGGGAATCCCCTTTGCGCAAATGATTTTAAACCACTCGGTGTAATTTTCGGGATGATCATGAAGATCTTGCTGCAGCGAGGGTAAATCAATCCAGCGATAGTGCATCACTTCCGCCGGATTCGGTTGCGGCTCATCATCGGTAATTCCGATTAGCACATGATCCAATTCATGTTCCCATAAATTTTGATCCAAAGCCGCTTTGTAAATAAATGAATGTGATGTTGCTAAAGCGCATGACATGCCCATTTCTTCCTGTAAACGTCGGTTGGCTGCGTCTAGAATCGACTCCTCGGGACGTGGGTGACTACAACATGTATTCGTCCATAAACCACCGGAATGATACTTGTTTAGCGCCCGTTGATGTATCAACATTTCACCGCGCGAATTATAAATGAAAATGGAAATGGCACGATGCAACACGCCCTTTTGATGCGCTTCCATCTTTTCCATGGTGCCCAACACTTCGTCGTTTTCATTGACAAGAATGACGTGTTCCATTTTTACTTAACGTTCAGATTGGTTTTGATTTGTTGTAAGCGCTGTTTTTCTGTCGGTGTTACGTTTTTGTTTTTCTCTAAAAAACGAACGATACGGTAAAATAAGTCGAAGTCTTTTTGAACACGAAACACATTTTCCAGATTATCCAGAATAACAGTTTTGTCGTTCGTCATCGCGCTACTATAATTTAGAAAAGCAGGAGCACCGCATTGCACTGTAAAACGTAAGTATGCAATTTCTACATTTTTAGGTTGCAAGTTTGCCGCATGTTCAATTTTCGATTTCCCCGAATTGAACAGCTGAAGTTTAGTGTAAGGATTGCCTGCGTATTGCGCTGAAATAGTTTGTGCTGCCCCTAAATAACAATAATTCACAGGGTCTTTTTCAGGTGTGCTTTTTTCGGTAAGACGAATAACTTCTTTACACGATGCTTCTTCTAACGATGCTTTTTCGTACAACGAACGAAGTTTTTGCATGTTAACGGATCCGTTCAACAGCACCAAATAACTCAGACCTGCAATCAGTAAAGTCTGCACTTACCGAATCATGTTTAAGCTATGACGCACGTATGAGCTCAGGAATAGTGCATATTTCTGGCCATCCGGAATACGAACACGATCGTTAAGGATTTCACGCGGAGGAAGCGCCTTGATTTTGTTGAATAAGGAATAATAGTAGATGTAGGCAACATAAACGCCGAAACGAGCTTTGCGCGGAAGTTTCAAAATACCTTCATATCCGTCACGGAAATCTTTTTCGATATCTTCTTCCACATGACGTTTCACTTCTTCGTCCCAGCGTTCAATATCAACACCAGGAAAATAAGTTCTTCCCAATCCTACGTAATCTGCGCGCATATCACGCAGGAAATTAATTTTCTGGAAAGCGGAGCCTAAACGCATCGCATACCAGCGCAGCGATTCATACAATTCCGCGTTGCCTTCTGTGAAAACACGCAAACACATTAAGCCAACAACTTCCGCCGAACCTAAAATGTACTTCTCGTATTTCTCCTGATCGTATTCCACTTTTTCCAGATCCATTTGCATGCTGTCCAGAAATGCGTCGATCAGTTCACGTTCAATATTGTATTCATGAACCACCTTCTGAAAACTATTCAGAATAGGGTTGAGGCTGATTCTATTTTCGATCGCCTTGTAGGTGTCATTTCGGAAATCAGACAGCAACTCTACTTTATTAAAATCGTGAAATGTATCAACGATTTCGTCCGCAAAACGAACAAATCCATAAATGGCATAAATCGGATCACGAAATTCTTTATTCAGAAATCGAATGCCCAAGGAGAACGACGTGCTATACGATCGCGTCACATTGCGGCTGGCACGAATACTGATATCATCAAATAACTGCTTCATGGGATTTCAGGGGGTATTCTTTTTTTACAACATCGGTTACTACTATTCCGGAAATCAGCGAAGGAGGAACTCCCGGACCCGGAACAGTTAACTGACCGGTATAATACAAATTAGAAAGCTTTTTGTTTTTGAGGGATGGTTTTAAAATTGCCGTTTGCATTAACGTGTTGGCTAAACCGTATGCATTTCCTTTGTACGCATTGTAATCGCCAATAAAATCGGCATGCGCATAGCTACGTTTGTAAATCACATGGTCGCGAATATTTTCGCCGGTATGTGCTTCCAACCGGTCCATCAATAAGTGGTAGTATTTCTCTCGAATTTCCTCGTTATCCTCCAGTCCCGGAGCCACAGGAATCAGAAGGAATAGGTTTTCACAGCCTTCCGGTGCAACAGCCGGGTCACTTTTTGACGGGGCAGAAGCATAGAACAAAGGCTTTTCAGGCCATCTGGGATGATCATAAATTTCTTTGGCGTGCTCCTTAAACGACTCATCAAAAAATAAGTTATGATGCAACAAATTCGGAACGCGTTTATTGATACCTAAATAAAACAGCAACGATGAAGGCGCCATTTTCCGCTTGTCCCAGTATTCTTCATCATAACGGCGATAAGCTTTCGGCAATAAATGTTGCTCCACGTGATGATAATCCGCACCGGCAACAACAATATCAGCTTTTAACAAGGTCCCGTCTACAACAACTCCTTTCACTAGGTTGTCAGCAACTTCTATGCGCTCTACGTTTTGGTTGTATTGAATGGAAACGCCCAGTTCCTTTGCCAACTGCACCATTCCTTCCACAATTTTGTGCATTCCTCCATCCGGATACCAGGTGCCTAAAGCGATATCAGCGTAGTTCATCAAACTATACAGCGCCGGTGTATTTTCAGGTTTTTCGCCCAAAAACAAAACCGGAAATTCCATTAATTGAACAATTTTCGGATGCTTGAAGAACTTGCGTACATGAGAGGACATGTCGTTAAACACGTCCAGTTTCAGAGCGCCGGTTAACAACTTCCAATCTGCAAATTCGCCGAGAGAAAGCCCTGGTTTATACACCAATTCATTAATTCCAACTTCATATTTGTATTGCGCCTCGTCCAGAAATTTCTTCAATTTGACACTACTTCCCGGTTCCAGTGCTTCCAGTTTTTTACCCAGTTCAGGAACAGATGCAGGAATATCAAGAATATCGTTTTTCCCATATACCACACGGTAAGAAGGATCCAATCTTTTCAGATCGTAGTAATCACTTACTTTTTTACCGAAACGATTGAAAAACGATTCAAAAACCTCCGGCATCCAGTACCAACTGGGTCCCATGTCAAATAGAAATCCTTCCGCATGAAATTTTCTGGCACGCCCTCCGGGGCCGCTGTTTTTTTCGACAACAGTCACACGATAACCCGATTTCGCAAGGTTACAGGCGGCAGAAAGTCCAGCAAATCCGGAACCGATAACAATTACATGACGCATAGAAGTACTGGGCGGTTTACAGGGACCCCGGGATAAAAACAATCCGAATATCGAATTGTTTGGCCATTATCATGTAAAGCTACAAATTTGAGACCTTGAATTCGTGTAAAGTTATACACAAACCACTTTAGCGGAATTAGTACCTTCGCAATTTAACTGAAAATTGCTATGTCTGATTTAGCCGCTATTTGGTCTGTTTCTCCTGTTGATGGTCGTTATTCCAAACAAACCGCTGCACTTCGTGATTATTTTTCTGAAGGTGCCCTGATCAAATATCGCCTACGAGTGGAGGCTGAATATTTTATTGCGTTGTGTGAACTGCCACTGCCCCAGCTTAAAGTAGATAAATCAGTTTATTCGAAGTTGCGCGAGCAATTGTACCTCAATTTCAAGCCTGAGCACGCCCTACGTATAAAGGAAATAGAACAAACCACCAATCACGATGTGAAGGCGGTGGAGTATTTGATGAAAGAGGTATTTGATGAACTGGGTTTAACCGAAGCGAAGGAGTTTGTTCATTTTGGCTTAACGTCACAAGATATTAATAATACGGCAACACCATTGTTAATTAAAGAAGCACATGAAAATGTGGTGTTGCCTGCGATTGGGAACATTGTTACCGACCTGATTAAAAAGTCGGAATCGTGGAAGTCTATTGCTATGTTGGCGCGCACTCACGGGCAGCCGGCGTCTCCAACTCGTTTGGGTAAAGAAATTGAAGTGTTTGTGGTGCGTGTTCAGGAACAACTTCGTTTGTTGCACCAAATTCCTTTTGCTGCCAAGTTTGGTGGTGCAACGGGTAATTTTAACGCGCATCATGTTGCTTATCCTCAGTATGACTGGAATGCATTTGGTGATTCATTTGTGGCATCATTAGGCTTAAAACGCTCACATCCGACTACACAAATTGAACACTACGATCATCTAGCGGCATATTTCGATGGACTGAAACGGGTTAATACTATCTTGATTGATTTGTGTCGCGATTTCTGGACATATATTTCCATGAATTATTTCACACAGAAGTTGAAAGATGGTGAAGTTGGCTCTTCTGCAATGCCTCACAAAGTAAATCCGATTGACTTTGAAAATGCAGAAGGTAATTTAGGTTTGGCGAACGCATTACTCGAACACTTGTCTGCTAAATTGCCGATCTCTCGTTTACAACGCGACTTAACGGATTCTACCGTATTAAGAAATGTTGGTGTTCCGATTGCTCACATGATGATTGCGCTAAAATCTATAGAAAAAGGTTTAAGCAAAGTGATAGTTAACGAAGGCGCCATCGCTACAGATTTAGATAATAACTGGGCGGTTGTTGCGGAAGCGATTCAAACTATTTTACGTCGTGAAGGTTATCCCAAACCTTACGAAGCATTGAAGGCTTTGACAAGAGGCAACGCGCACATCACACAACAGTCATTAGTGGAATTTATTGATACGCTAAATGTGTCTGATGCTGTGAAGTCGGAATTGAAATGTATTACGCCTGCCAGTTATACGGGCATATAAGTAACGCATGTTCGTTTCAGGTTTTACTATTGTTCGCAACGCCGTTAAATACGATTACCCGATCGTTGAAGCCATCACTTCGGTATTGCCGCTGTGCGATGAGTTTATTGTCGCTGTTGGCAATTCTGAAGATGAAACATTAGCATTGATTCAAAACATAAGCGATCCGCGCATAAAAATTATTCAGACGGTTTGGGATGATACGTTACGCGAAGGCGGGCGCGTGCTGGCAGATGAAACCAATAAAGCATACGCAGCAATTTCACCGCAGGCTGATTGGTGCTTTTACATTCAAGGTGATGAGGTTATTCACGAGAATTCGTACGCAGAATTAAAACAAGCTATGCTCGATTATAAGGATGATAATCGGGTGGAAGGTTTATGTTTGCGGTATCGTCACTTTTACGGTTCGTACGATTATGTAGGGGATTCGCGCAAATGGTATCGTCGTGAAGTGCGCATTATTCGCAGGTATGACGGAATTACATCGTATCGCGATGCACAAGGTTTTCGGTTTAAAGACGGACGTAAGTTGAAGGTGAAATTGTTGAACGCGTACGTACATCATTACGGCTGGGTAAAACCTCCGGAGGCACAGCAAGCCAAGCAGCAATCGTTCCACAAAATGTGGCACGACGATCAGTGGATGAAAGAAAATATTCCGGCTGTCGACGCGTTTGATTATTCGCAAATAGATAGCCTTGCGCTATTCACCGGAACTCATCCGGCAGTGATGTTAACGCGTATTGGTCGTATGAACTGGAAATTCAGTATTGATCCTACACAAAAGAAGTGGGGCGTTAAAATGCGTTTTCTGATGTGGTTAGAAAAGAAATGGGGATGGAGAATAGGAGAGTATAAGAATTACGTGAAATTGTAAAGTAAAATTACTCCCAACCCTGTGCCAGTGCATCAATCAAGTGCAACGCTTTGATGTTTTTGTTTTGCTTCTTGATGTATCCATCCATGTGAACCAAACAGGATAAGTCTGTAGAGATGATGTATTCTGCTTCTACTTTTTCCGCTTCCGCAATTTTATCCTGAGCCATTCCAACTGCAATGTTTTCGTGCTTAACGGTAAACACTCCGCCAAATCCGCAGCAAACATCGGATCGGTCCATTTCACGTAACTCCAATCCTCGCACTTTGGATAATAATAAACGCGGCTCTCGGTGAATGCCATATTCGCGCAATCCGGCGCATGAATCATGGAAAGTTGCAACACCGTCCAGTCGTGCTCCGAGATCAGTGATCTTCAAAACGTTCACCATAAAGTCGGAGAACTCGAACATGTTTTTTTGAACCGAACGAAACTGATTATGCAATACCGTATTGTGAAACATTTCACCGTAATAGTTTTTTACAAAACCACCACAGGAAGCCGATGGAGTAACGATGTAACGATCGTTCTGAAATTCTTTAATAAACTTTTCACCTACTTCTTTGCAATGATCCCAGTAACCTGCATTAAATGAAGGCTGACCGCAGCACGTTTGTTCGTGATTGTAATTAACGGCACAACCCACGCGCTCTAAAACTTTTATCATGTTTAAAGCCGTTTCCGGATACAACTGATCAACAAAACACGGTATAAAGAGATCGACGATCATAATCTTGAATTAATGTACACGCTCGGATTTCGGCACACGCAACAACAATAAAAATCCGATGATAAATATTACAATTAATGACAGCACAGAATTACGAATACCTCCGGTTATTTCTTCAATCAAACCAAATGTGACGGTACCAATTGCGAGCCCGATTTTTTCGGAAACATCAAAGAAGCTGAAGTAGGAAGCGTGATCCTGAGTTTCAGGCAACATCTTGGAGTATGTTGATCGCGACAGCGCCTGCACACCGCCCATTACTAAACCAACACAAGCAGCGATGAGGTAAAATTCGAACGGTGCATCAATAAATTGAAATACCGCAAAACAAATTACCGCCCACAGTGCAATCACAATACCTAAGGTTTTCAAATTGCCAATAACGCGCGAAAGCGCAGACATGATGAATGAACCGGCAACACCTAAGAATTGAATAAGCAAAATGCTGATAATCAAACTCGATTTCATCTGCTCCGGATTTTCCCAAGTAATTGCTTTGGTTGCAAATGGAACCGCCATAATCATTACGGTTTGCACACCCATGTTATACATAAAATACGAACCCAAAAAGCGTCGCAGTTGTTTTTGTTTTAAAATATCGATCAATACTCCGCGCAACTCACGGAATCCTGCCGTAAATGAAATTTTATTGGACTTCTTTTCGTAAACATTGTTAGGTATGCGCATGAACGTAACCTGCGCAAATCCTATCCACCATACACCAACTAAAAGGAAGCCGGTTTTGATCGTGATGATTTTTTGAAATACTGCAAGAATCAGAATGATAATTAACAATAAAGAACTTCCCACGTACCCCATTGCAAATCCTCGTGCGCTCACGGCATCTTGGTCTTTGGGTTCTGCAATTTCCGGTAAATACGCATTGTAGAATACCAAACTTCCCCAATAACCAACACTAGCGAATAACAATGCTGTCATGCTCCAGCCGATGTGTTCTGCATCGAATAAACTTAGCATCATGGCTGAACCTGCACCCAAATAGCAGAAGAACTGCAAAAATCGTTTTTTGTTTCCTGAAGAATCTGCAATACCGGAAAGAATAGGAGAGGAGAAGGCAACAATGAGATAACTTAACGCAACAACGTAAGATAAAAAGGAGGTGTTATGAAAACTCATGCCACACCATTCAACCATATCCGAGATGACATTTCCGTTTTCATCACGTTTGGTGGTGATCGTTTCGTAAAAAATCGGAAATATCGCCGAGGAAATAACCAGTGGGTAAACCGAGTTCGCCCAATCGTAAAATGTCCAGGCACGGATGATTTTTTTATCTCCTTTCGGTAGCATGCCCAAATGTAACGAGTGAGCGCCGCTTATTGGTTTTTTGTTGATAAGTCCGCAAATATGTTAAAAGCCACGGCGCGTTTTTAAAAACAGTCGATATGTGCAGGTAACAATATAGAAGTATATGGCAAGAATAAAAAGGGGCAAGATTATGCCCCTTATACAGATATTAGTTGAAAAGCTCCCTTGTTGTCTCAGTTTTCTTAATGGTAATTACAATTTCATTCCCAGCGTGATCGCGAAATTTCGTGCATCTGCTACAATGATTCCCGGTCCCGGATACCCGCCTGCACGGCGCGTATAGTAACGATTGTCCGTGATGTTGTTAACAGATCCTTTAACAGAAAATTGTTTCGGCAACTTCAACGTAAATGACCAGTCCACTACATTGTAATGAGAGATCCATCCTGATGTTGCTGCCGTTGCAAATTCCGTGTTCTTCGCATCTGAGTACACACCGTCAACATAAGTCCAGTTAAATGTGGTGGAGAACATTTTGTACTGCCAAGTTAAACCTGAACGAATCGTCCATTCCGGAGTATATTCTACTCGTTTGTCTTTATTACTGCCTTCGGTATAATACGCGTCCAGATAACCTACTGAACAGAAAATACCGATATCTCCAATTTTAGAAGCTTTGTTTAACAGCTGAAAAGGATGAATGTCGACATATGCTTCCATGCCTTGATTCAAACTGTTGCCGGTGTTGGTGCGGAAAGCATACGCGTTACCTGCTGTGTCAATTAAGTTAAGTTCTCCAACGCGACCTTCCACCACCAAATAAAATACGTTTACATCGTAATACAAACCGTTTTTAATACTTCCCCGAATTCCTAAATCCGAGTTCCATCCTGTCGCAGGTTTAATTTCCGGATCGATTACGGTTGCAATGTTGTTTGTCCACAAATCGTTGAAGGTTACAGGTCGATAAGCTTGCGCCCAATTACCATAAAGGTTTATACCCAATGGCAAATTGTATTCTAAACCTGTACCGGCAAGAAATACTGTGTTGTCGCGAACTTCTTTTTGCACTGCAGGTTTACCTTCTGCTGCTGTGCGGATAAATTCGTAACGAACTCCCGGAACAATTTTTAGTTTGTCGCCAATGTAGAATACGTTTTCAGCAAACGCCGCAACGTTTTGTGCAAACAAATCCAGATCACGCGAAAGGTTGTAGGAATTGGTGAAGTTGAAATTATCATCGGTGCCGTTAGTGCCATCTCCTTGCAAGCGATTGGTGTAACCATTGAAATAACGCACACCAAATGCCAGTGCTGATTTTTTCTTACCTACTAATTTGTATTGCAACAGGTTTCTCCATTCTACGCCATAGTTCTGATATAAGTCAATATCAATGCGTCGCACTCCATTATTATCTGCCGTGTTCGGTGTTGAAGTAAATCCTACACTATTACGTTCACCGAAAAGGGCATAAGCCGTAATGTTGGATTTGAAGTTTTCAGTGAAGTCGTAATCCACCGTTAATGCCGGCATATTCCATTTGATGTTAAACCAATTTCGTGCACGAACTGATTGACGCGGATCTTCTGCAAATTGAGCATCTGTTAAGCCACCCGGTTGTTGCAGTAAATAGTGCAAACCCGAAAATTGAATGCCGATTTTTAATTTATCGGTGGCTTTTAATTCACCTGCAACATAGCCCATGTGATTAAAATATTCCGAGTTTGGTCTCCATCCATCTGCACGTCGGAAATTGTAAAATCCATAGTAATTAACTTTTCCTGTTTGACCACCAACGCTGGTGAAGCTGTTCACTAAACCAAAGCCGCCTCCTGTTAAAGCTGCTTCCGCACTGAATTTTTTATCCTCAACACCGCGCTTCATTTTATAATTTACCATACCTCCAAATTGCGAACCGTATTGCAATGATGCTGCCCCACGAACAATATCAACTCGTTCCACGCCATCCATTGCAGGGCTATAGTATGCTTCGGGATAGCCGAACGGGTCTGATGCAATGTCATGTCCGTTTTGACGTGTATTAAATTCCCAGGAACGGTTTGGGCTTAAGCCACGCGCGGAGATACTAACACCTGTTCCTGTTCCATCATTCTCCCAAACGGTAACACCCGGAACTCGCGCAAACACCTGACGCGTATTGTTTACAGCCGTGTTAGCATCCAATTGTCCAATAACAACCGCATCAGTTTTTTTTCCGGCATTGATGATCGTTCCATCGATATCCGGCAATTTCCGTGAAGGACGGTTGGAGTAATAGTCAGAGATGACAACACCGTCTTTGGTCATATCGGTGCTTCGGTTTAAAGACCTCACCCCTGCATTGATCACTTCACTAACCTTAGTAATGGTGATTACAATAGAGTCTTTTTGATAACCGATCATTTTAAAATAAACGGTATGTGTACCGGGTTCAATATCGTCGAAACGATAGTTTCCATCAGCATCAGTATAACTTCCGATTTTCCCGATATAAGCAACGGCCCCGAACAATGGCTCGCCCGAAGTCGCATCTTTCACCACACCTTTAATGGTAGCACCAAATAACGATAACTGGGTTAATGCGCTTATTGCTGCAACAACTAAAAACTCCTTCATAGATAACGTAGAATTCGGTTACAAAGATGTCAACCTCCTCTGCGTGCCACAATACCTAATGATTGGTATTAGCATACCTAATTCTAGGTATTTATCAATAAAATTAGCTTAATGAAGCTACCAATGCACTCGCTTTAGAAAGCGCATTCGTTATGCCCGCAGGATTATTTCCTCCTGAAGTTGCAAAAAACGGCTGACCTCCGCCACCGCCTTGAATCTCTTTAGCGAGATCACGAATGATTGCTCCGGCATTAAGCTTTTTGGCAGCAACCAATTCATCAGAAATTATCAATGTCAATGAAGCTTTGCCTCCGATTTCCGCACCCAATACCATCACCAGATTCTCGACTTGTTGACGCATTTCGAATGCCATATCTTTTATCGCATCTGCAGAATTCAAATCAATTTTCTCTCCGATGAAATTAATGCCGTTCACCGATTGAATTTTCTGCATCAAGTCACCTTTGATAACACGCGCCTTGTCACGCATCAACTTTTCCAATTCCTTCTCTAACGCAGAACGTTCTTCTTGCAGCGCTTGAATACTTTTTAAAACATCTTTCGGATTCTTCAATAACTCTTTAATCTCTTTCACCAATCGTAATTGATCCTGGAAAAACGCTTCTGCTTTGATCGCGGAGATGGCCTCAATTCTTCGAATGCCTGCCGCTACAGCACCTTCACTGACAATTTTGAATAATCCGATTTGTCCCGTAGAATTGACGTGGGTACCACCGCAGAGTTCAATAGAGTAATTGTCATCAAAAGTTACTACACGAACAACATCACCGTATTTTTCTCCAAACAGCGCCATCGCACCACATTTGCGGGCATCTTCTAAAGTCATTTCACGAATGTCGGCCGGAATGTTCTCGCGGATTTTTTCATTCACGATTTGCTCTATTTGTGCTAACTCTTCATCTGTCACTTTTGAAAAATGTGAAAAGTCGAAACGCAAATACTCTTCGTTAACTAATGATCCTTTTTGTTCAACGTGTGTACCCAAAACCTGTCGCAACGCCGCATGAAGCAAGTGTGTTGCACTGTGATTGTTGGCTGTTTGTTTACGTTTTGGTGCATCCACCAAAGCAGTGAATACACGATCCGGTTGTTCCGGTAATCGTTCTGCAAAATGTACGATAACGCCATTCTCTTTTTTCGTATCTGTAATGCGAATACGTTCGTTAGCCGTTTCCAGATAGCCGGTATCGCCAACTTGTCCACCGCTTTCCGCATAAAATGGAGTAACATCCAAAACAATTTGGTAAAACTCTTTCCCTTTTTGTTTCACGCGACGATAACGAACAATCTTTGAGTCGCTTTGTAATTCACTATAACCAACGAAATGAGTTGACGCATCTTTAATCAACTCAATCCAGTCGTCGGTATCAATAGCTGTTGCTGCACGTGAACGTTCCTTTTGCTCAAACAGGTATTTGCTGAAACCGTCCATATCAACGGAACAGTTTTGTTCTCGAGCTAGGAGTTGCGTAAGATCAATTGGAAATCCGAACGTATCGTATAATTCAAATGCAAAGAAACCGTCAATTGTTTTAGCATTGTTTTTTGACGCGTAGTCCTCGAAACGCATAATTCCTGCAGCCAACGTGCGAAGAAAGGCTTTCTCTTCTTCTTCGATAACTGAAGTGATAAGCGTTTGTTGCGTGCGCAATTCAGGGAAAAATTCTCCCATTTCTGCCGCCAACGTATCTACCAATCTGCACAACAAAGGTTCTTTCGTGTCGAGGAACGAATAATAATAACGCACCGCACGACGTAAAATTCGACGGATCACATAACCTGCTCCTGTATTAGAAGGCAACTGTCCGTCTGCAATTGCAAATGAAATTGCACGAATATGATCCGACAAAACTCGTATAGCAATGTCTGTCTTTTCATTGCTGCCGTACGCAACGCCGGTCAGTGACGAAATTTTTTGAATGATGGGTTGAAAAACATCCGTATCGTAATTCGATTGTTTGCCTTGTAACACACGCACCAAACGCTCGAATCCCATTCCCGTATCTACATGCTGCGCCGGAAGTTTTTCCAATGAACCGTCAGCCTTGCGGTTGAATTCCATGAATACATTATTCCAAATTTCAATCACCTGAGGATGATCTGAATTCACCCATTTGGCGCCATCACTTTGCGCACGTTCTTCATCGCTTCTGGAATCGAAATGAATTTCTGAACAAGGTCCGCAAGGTCCCTGATCGCCCATTTCCCAGAAATTATCTTTTTTATTGCCGTGCAAAATATGCGACTCGGGTAAAAATTGTTTCCACAAATCGTACGCTTCCTGATCGAACGGCAAATTGTCATCAGCACTTCCTTCAAACACGGTGGCATACAAACGATCTTTCGGAAGTTTGTACACTTCAGTTAGCAGCTCCCAGCTCCACGCAATAGCTTCTTTTTTGAAATAATCACCGAAGCTCCAGTTGCCCAACATTTCGAACATGGTGTGGTGATAAGTATCAACGCCCACTTCTTCCAAATCGTTATGTTTACCGGAAACACGCAAACATTTTTGTGTGTCTGCAACGCGTGGCCATTTGATCGGCGCATTACCCAAAAACCAATCCTTAAAAGGCGCCATGCCAGAATTGGTAAACATTAACGTAGGATCATTTTTTACCACCATCGGAGCCGATGGAACAATTTCATGTCCTTTGGATTTGAAGAAATCTAAAAAGGTGCGACGTATTTCTTTTGCGTTCATAATATCAGCAGGTGCAAGGCACTCGAATTTTGGATTGCAAAGTTAGCCTATTTTGGTAACTTTGAGAGGCTTCGGAATAGGGGAAGTCGGTGAGTTATGTCAAAAATCCGATACCGTTACAATACCAAAACACTTTCGTACGAAAAGGCCGAAACTCCTTTCCGCGTGCGCTTGTTTCGAGTGATTTCCTTTCTGGGAACGGCTTCCGTTATTGGTGTGATTTCGGTAATTATTGCTTTTCGGTATTTCGATTCGCCCAAGGAAAAGCAAATGCGACGTGAATTGGACAAGATGCGTTTCCAATACGACCTCCTGAGTTCTCGCCTAGATAATTTGAATCTGGTATTGGCTGATCTTCAACAGCGGGACGATAATATTTATCGTGTAATTTTTGAAGCGGAGCCCATTCCAAGCGAGATTCGTATGGCGGGTTTTGGTGGTGCAAATCGCTATAAGGAATTGGAAGGTTATGACAATTCGGATGTCATGATCATGTTAACGCAGAAAATAGATCGCGTGTCCAAACAAATTTATATCCAGTCGAAATCGTTTGATGAAGTGATTAAGTTGGCGAAAAACAAAGAGAAGCTGCTGTCTTCAATTCCTTCCATTATGCCTATTTCCGCTAAGGATTTGAAAGGTACTCCTTCGGGCTACGGATATCGTACACATCCTATTTATAAAATTGTGAAAATGCATACCGGTATGGATTTCAACGCTGCTATCGGAACACCGATTTATGCAACGGGTGATGGTGTGGTGGATCGTGCGGATGCTGAAGCTGCAGGTTATGGAAGTCACGTGGTTATCAATCATGGCTTCGGTTACCAAACTTTGTATGGTCATATGAGTAAAATGTTAGTAAAGTCGGGACAAGTGGTGAAACGCGGCGAGATTATTGGATTAGTTGGTAATTCCGGAATTTCCAGCGGACCTCACGTGCATTATGAAGTGATTCGTAACGGTGAAAAAGTAAATCCGGTGAATTATTACTTCCTGGATTTAACACCGGAAGAATATTTAAAAATCATTGAACAATCGGAGCAATCCAATCAATCTTTCGACTAATGCGCAATCTTTTTTTACTGTTTGCTTTCGTAATTTCTTCAGTATTAATCGCGGGAGATACGATTCGAGTTGTTGGTGTTGGCGATATCATGATCGGAACCAACTTTCCGGGCAAAGAGCATTTACCACCGAATGACGGCAAGGATATTTTTGATCCGGTAAAATCCTATTTGCAGAATGCGGATGTCTCGTTCGGTAACTGTGAAGGCACATTTTTAGATTCGGGTGGTGCATTGAAGAAATGTTCAGATCCGAAAAAGTGTTATGCGTTCCGTCAACCTACTCGTTACGCCGGATATTTGGTGGACGCCGGATTTGATGTGGTAAGTGTTGCCAATAATCACGTCGGTGATTTTGGAGAAGAAGGACGTGTCTCTACAACGAATACATTACGTAATGCCGGTTTGCATTTTGCAGGATTATTGTCTCAGCCTTCCGTGAAGTTTGAGAAGAATGGCGTGAAATACGGTTTTTGCGCATTTGCTCCGAATACGGGAACCGTTGACATTCGTGACATTCCGGGGGCAAAAGCTATCGTGCAGGAATTGGACAGTACCTGCGATATTGTGATTGTATCATTTCACGGTGGAGCAGAGGGCTCCACTAAAAATCACGTTACTCGGGAAACAGAATTATTTCTCGGTGAAAATCGCGGGAATGTGCATGCCTTTTCACACGCTGTTATTGATGCGGGAGCGGATATCGTTTTCGGTCACGGCCCTCATGTTCCGCGCGCTGTAGAGTTGTACAAAGATCGTTTCATTGCATACAGCATGGGGAACTTCTGTACGTATTCTCGATTCAATTTACGCGGCAATGGAGGTTATGCGCCCATCCTAATTGTTGATGTTGATTCCTCTGGAAAATTTATGTCGGGGAAAATAATTCCCATCGTGCAACTGGGTGAGGGCGGACCTTCCATTGATCCGAACAAACAAGCCATCTTCGAAATGCAGCGACTGACGAGGGAAGATTTTCCTGAAACGCCCATCATCATTACCGATGAAGGTGACATTCGCAGAAAACAATAATCGGAAAAGTAGAGTTAGTAAGAAATACGGCGAGCCTGCAGATAACGCTGCTGGTAGTATTTCATGTTGTAGTATTCATCGATGATGACACCGCGATGCGTAGCGTGTATCATTTTAATGGACTCCGGTTTAACATCAATCACCAACGAAACATGACCAACACGCGGACTGGAAAGTGAACGTCCTTTGAAGAACATTAGGTCGCCTTTGCGGATATCTTCAAATTTAATTTCTTCACCTTGTGTTGCCAAAGCCGTGCTGCTGGTTGGTAGTGTTACACCTGCATTTCCGTGTACATAGGAAACAAAGTGCGAACAATCGAATCCGCTTCCCGGATTCATGGCACCATAACGGTAAGGTGTGCCGATAAACTTTTTCGAGAAGTTGATCACGCTGTCCGTAATCATTTCGCGTGTTACACTATCTGCCACCACAGCGCCGGGCGCCGGCTCAGAAGCAATTATCGGCTGCTCCGTTTTTTCGGGAGCCAATAACCACAACAGGTGGAACAGATAGATGAATAACATTTTCATGCGGGTGCAAAAATAGGATAATTATGTAGAAGTCAACACATTAGTTATTAACGGCGGTGAATTACGGCTGCATGTAACCCTTAGCTCAAGCATTTTCGCGGATATTTTGCGTGAATACGTTAGCGGCCGCACCGTACAACTTAATAGTTTCAACGTTAAACGACCTTCCGAAGTTCAGTCTACGATTTAAATCGTAGACTGCATGTCTTCTTTCTCAAAACTATCGCGTTCTTTCTTCATTCCTGAAATAATTTTCCCAACATCCACCGCTTCATCATCAACATCACCTTTCGCTCTCTGTCCTTTCTTTCAATTTCCTACCTTTATTCCGTCTATGCCATATAAAGAGAAAGAAACCGAAAAGTTGTACTACTCCATTGGAGAAGTGGCGAAGATGTTTAACGTCAACGCATCGTTAATTCGGTTTTGGGAAAAGGAATTCGACATCATCAAGCCTCAGAAAAATCGTAAAGGCAATCGCTCTTTTACCGCGGCCGACATTGATAATTTCCGCCGCATTTTTCACCTCGTAAAAGAACGTGGTTACACGCTTCAAGGCGCAAAAGAAAAACTTCGCCAAAATAAAGACGAAGTTTTTAATGAAGTAGATATGATTGCTTCTCTGGAGCGCGTGAAATCCTTCTTACTGGAACTCAAAAAGAGTTTGTAGAAGATTTACTCTTTGTACATAATGAAATGTTTGACCATCTCAAACGTTCCTCCCGATTTGTCTGCTTCCAACTTAACGGACTCTTTGATGGCTTTAAAGCCTGAAATTTCAATGCGAATTTCGTAGCTCTTATCGCCTTCCAATTCTATCTGATAATTGCCCTGTGCACTGGAAGTAGAAGATCCAACTTGCTTTCCTGTGGCATCAAAAATTTTCACTTCTGCCGCAACTGCTTTTCCGTTACCATCGAATACTGATCCTGTTAACAATGACATTACAGGGCCTTCTTTTTTCTTCGGCAATAATTCGGTCATATCCACAACCC
>JAJTEY010000084.1 GCA_021299855.1 Bacteroidota bacterium
CAATGTGATGCATGCGTTGACGGGAACGGATGAGCATGGCAGCTTCGTAATCGTTGGACCATTTCTTAACCAGTTCTTGCGCGCGTTGTAATTGCTCTTCCGAAAAATGTTGCTTCGAATTTCTATCCTGATTGCGGACTACATTGCCATAGCCCCATTTGATGTCGTGTTGCAGGCGCAAAACCGGGTCCAGCAAAAGTTCCATGGCTTGAGTGAGTTGCATAAATTCAGCTCCTGCAGTTGCTGATGCGTTGACATCGGGATGAACTGATTTCGTGCAAGTACGCCAGGCTTTGCGAATAGCAGCTTCATCTGCATCAGGAGATACATGCAAACGACGGTAACAATCGAAGTCGGGCAACATGTGCTAAAGTTAGTGTTAACACAGAATTCCACTACATTGCGCTACTTTTTGTGGAATTTATTTCTTGCCGCGTCACTGAAATATATGCGTCAACTTATTGTACTTCTGGTTTTATCATTCGCAGTTGTCGGATACGCACAAACACCACGTTTGTATATTACCGGCGTAGTACGTGCTGCTGAAGATTCGTTACCGTTGGAAGGTGTCGTAATCTTTACTACAAATCCTAACGCCTCGGGTGTTTCCACAAAATCAGGTCGTTATGCTATCGCGGTAGATCGTACACCGGGAAGAGTCATTACTTATCGCGCATTTCCGCGCAAGACGTTAACGTTAACGCTTACCAATGAATTTCTGGCGCAATGGCCCGGAGATACTTGTCGTTTCGATGTGTTGATGAAACAAGATTCGCTCACACTTCGGGAATTTGTTGTACGCCCCGGACCCGACACGGTAATTGGTAACTGGCATTTTTTTATTGAAGATTTTGCATTCGCGCCGAATGGGAATTATGTTTTACTCACGTACGAATCATCGCCTAAAAAGGCAAAAGTGATGCTCGCCAACGTAGAACAAAAAATTCTGAGCAGTGCGCCTGTTCCTGTTGAAGTGAAAGAACTTTTTGTGGATTATGAAGGTAACATTAACGTGATGTGCGTGGATTCTGCCTTTCGCGTTCGCCTGAACGGTGAACAAATCAGCATTGTTGCCATGCCGTATAAAGATTTTTGCGCCCGCATGTTACCGTGTTCCGATACTATCGGGAGACGTATCTTATTCAGCAATTATCATCCGGCTTATCCTGCGTTCTCGTATTTCACCTACGATCCGAAAGATTCTACAGTGTCCCATTTGAAATATATCGTTGATGGACCATTACTTAAAATGTACAACTGGGAATATGATTTCTTAAAACCTAAGGATCGCTTATACGCCCGGAAAATGGCTGCTTACACGGGTATTGATGTTCGCATCATTGCAGCTACAATGACCGGTTTTCCCAATTCCATTTATTACACACCGTTATATGCGCCTTTGTATGTGAAGAACGATACCATTTCTGTGTTCGACCATTATACGGATTCATTGTACTTATACGATTCAACTTTACAGTTAATTGCACGTAATAAGATCGATTACCATCATCCGAAAAATTGGAAAGAATGGGATAGGAGAGTGTATCAGGATGAGGTTACCGGAGAATTTTATGCACGACACGAAAGAGCAGGATTTATTTATCTAAAAAAGATTGACATTAAAACAGGCAAAGTTTCCGGCACGTACAAAATTGAACAACCGTGGCCGAAACACTTGCGCATCAGGAATGGCGCGGTGTATTACATCTACAGGCCGAAAGAATCCATTCAGAAAAAGTATTTATACCGCGAGCTGATTATTTTGCGTTAATAACTTGTTGGCACTGAATTTGAGTTTAAGGTTGAAAGTCCTATCTTTAAGGATCAACTTAACCATCATGAAAAAGATCGTATTAGCACCATTAGCCCTTGCGGCAGCTGCCGGCTTGGCATTTACTTTTCAAACGGCTGTAACACCAATTGAAATCGGTACTATCATTCCGAAAGCAGAAGTGAAAATGGTCAATGTAATGAATGACCAATCGGTAAGTTTAACCGAATTAAAAACCGACAAAGGTTTACTCGTGATGTTTTCCTGCAACACCTGTCCGTACGTAATTTCCAACGAGCGTCGAATTGTTGAAGCACAGCAAATGGCAAAGCGTTACGGCATTGGCGTGGCTGTAGTTAATTCCAACGAAGCCAAGCGCGATAACGAAGACAGTAAAGATGCCATGAATAAATACGGCAACGATCAAAAATATAGTGCGCCGTATTTGGTTGATGTGAATTCTGAAATGGCTGACGCATTTGGCGCAACCCGCACTCCTGAATGTTTCCTGTTCGACAAAGACGGTAAGTTGGTTTATCGCGGCGCTATCGACGATTCTCCGAAAGACCAGAAGGCTGTTAAGAATCGCTATTTGACTGATGCATTAACTGCGGTTTTCAAAGGACAAGAAATCACCACGAAAACCACCGTTTCTGTTGGTTGTTCTATTAAGCGTAAAGCGCAGTAATAAAACGACATTGTTCAAGTATGAAGCGGCTGCAAGAAATTGTAAGCCGCTTTTTTGTTGCGGTAAGTACATGTGCCGGTTGCAACAATAAATCAATACACCAACTCACTTTACGGCCCTCACTGTCCCAACTTTCTAAATCCTTTACGAATGAGTGTAAGGTCGTTGGAAGAGCGGTAATCCTTAGCGTACAGCATATTTAATCGTTCCGCTACTTCCGGCGCTATTTGCGGCTGATTGAGCGTATCCACAGGACAAATAACACCTTTACGAATTTTTGGCAGGGATTGATGATCAACATTACCGCAATAACCAACCCACGATTTTGTTCCGAATAACACCGCAAAAACATTTCGCACAAATCCTAATGGTTGATGCATTGTCCACATCAAAATCGGAAACACTGGTAATAAGGCTAAAGCTAATCCAATATCCAACACGCGTTTGTTTCTTCTGTTAACGGGTTTGCCAATGGAATTGATGTCAATCACATACAAATCGCCGGCAGTGTCAATGGAATTACTTCCGATAATCGACAAACTTTCTGGCGGTGCAATTTTATACGAGAGACGCTTATTATCGCCCAATGCAGCCATTCGGTCAATAATAACTTCCGCTGCTAAATCCTGCGCGCAAAATATCACCTCATCAATTTGATAGATGTTGACGATATCTTCCAACTGATCAAGTCGCCCAAGATAACCTTCATCTTTGCGGTCTTCCGATGGACTCACATAACCGATAAATCCGGTATTGGTGAACGTTTGATTCAATACAGCTTTTACACGAGCACATTCTTCCGGACTGCCGACTATTGCCATACGTTTGCTGAGTCCGCTGTCGAGTCGCATACTTCCAATCTTCGCAACATGAAAAAACATGCGCGATAGTAAATATGAAGCTAATGTCCAGCCTGTTCCTAATAGGATGATACCTCGCGAAAAGCGCCATGCCTCCGGTAACAAGGAATACAGTACCAAAATGGCTGCCGTTCCTGCTATAACTCCACGCACTATTTTCTGTAAACGAATCGGCTTGTCGTACCCTCCGCTGAAGTACACGGCCATCACCCAAAGCAAGGTGTATACAGGAAACAACACATTAACCAGTTCGGCATTGTAACTGCCGCCTTCCGTAAATCGAATGTAGGCTTCGTAGTTGTACTTGATAAAATATAATCCCCCCAATAAAATCCCGGCATCCAGCACTTTTAATGCGGATGCTTTAATGAAGCGATTCAATATAGCCGCACCGGCACGTAAATAAATGGCGAGATTGATAAGGAAAGAAAATAACTCGGCATTTTTTTGTGAGAAATGTTTCTTCGCGAAAATGATCATCGCTTTGTAGAACACAAACACATAATTGACGCTGCTCTTCCTGGTGCTTTCTCCTTTGTAGTGAATAATTCGTGTGTCGTGGAAGTAATAGTTTTTATATCCGCCTAAAATTATTCGGTACGACAAGTCAATGTCTTCACCATACATAAAGTAATCTTCATCCAGCAGCCCCACTTTGTCCAATGCCGCATGTCGCATCAGCATAAACGCGCCGGATAAGATCTCTACTTCGTGCGTGGCATTACGATCCAAATAGCCGAGGTGATAACGCCCGAATGCTTTCGATTTTGGAAACAAAGCTGATAAACCGAATATTTTGTAAAACGCCACCGTTGGAGTAGGAAGGCCGCGTTTTGATTCAGGAAGGAAATCTCCTTTCCCGTCGATCATCTGTACACCAAGGCCGCCCGCTTCAGGATTCGCATCCATAAATGCGACAACTTTTTCGAATGTACTTTCCTCTACAACCGTATCCGGATTTAATAAGAGAACATATTCTCCTTTACAAATCCGCATAGCCTGATTGTTCGCTTTGGAAAAGCCAACGTTCTTTTTGTTTTCGATGAGCAGCACTTCAGGAAATTTTTCCCGAACCATTTGTATGGATCCGTCCACCGAATTATTGTCCACCACATACACTTCGCACGGAATTTTTGCAGCAGCCTTTCGAACCGAATGCAGGCATTGCTCCAAAAAATGTTGGACGTTATAATTGACAATAATGACGGAAAGTTTCACTACAGAATACTAAAAGTTCAAATTTAATAGAAAACGTATAAGTGTTTCGATAGTAGTGAATTAGCGTTTAATAATTAAGCTTTCCCTGAAGCAGTTGGAACATCGTATGGAACACGGTTCAGAATACTTCTGCCAAGTGTAATTTCATCGGCATATTCCAACTCATCGCCAATGGCAATTCCTCGGGCAATGGTTGTAACCTGAACCGGGAAATCTTTGATCTTTCTATAAATATAGAAGTTGGTGGTGTCGCCTTCCATGGTGGTACTTAACGCCATGATAATCTCTTTAACCGAGCCTGAAGCAATACGTTGTATAAGCGAATCAATTTCCAAATCGTTCGGACCAATGCCATCCATTGGTGAAATAATTCCGCCCAATACATGGTAAACGCCGCGAAATTGTTGGGTGTTCTCAATCGCCATCACGTCGCGGATATCTTCCACAACACATACAAGCTCCGTATTGCGTGAACGATCAGAGCAAATACCGCAAACATCATGATCGCTGATGGAAAAACACTGTAGCGAAGTGCTGTCTTCCTTCCAACACCGGGCAACTGCGCAAACGCTTCAACAGCTTCTTCAATAAGTTTAGAGGGATACTGCACCATGCGGTGTAAAGATAAGAGTTCTTGTGCTTCAGTTTAAAGCATTTTACGGGTTTCGAATTGTCAACAAGTCTGTTAATTAACTCTGTGTTCACTATTGAAATTCGCTGCAACGGAGCAAGTACCTTGCATCAAAGTTTTTGTATGTCAGCCGGACTTATTTTACTGTGCGTAGCCATTTATACGATAGCACTTTTTGGTGTTACATGGATTACATCGCGCGGTGCCAGTAACGAAACTTATTTTGTCGGTAACCGATCATCGAAGTGGTATTTGGTAGCGTACGGTATGATTGGCGCATCCTTGTCGGGTGTTACGTTTATGTCTGTTCCCGGCGACGTGGAAGCCCGCAATTTCTATTACTTTCAGATGGTTTTGGGCTATTTATTGGGCTACGCGGTGATTGCGTTTGTGTTGCTGCCGTTGTATTACCGATTGAACGTTACTTCCATCTACTCGTACTTGCAGCAACGATTTGGCAATGTGTCGTACAAATCGGGTGCGTTGTTCTTCATCGTTTCACGCGTGTTGGGCGCATCGCTGCGCATGTTTATTGTAGTGAATGTATTGCAGCTGTTTGTTTTCAACCAATGGGGCGTTCCGTTTTGGGTGACAGGTTTAATCTTCGTGCTGCTGATATTAGTCTATACGTTTGAAGGCGGTGTAAAAACTATCGTGTGGACCGACACATTTCAAACTACTTTCATGGTGTTGTCGTTGGTGCTAAGCGTGGTGCTGATTGCGCGTGAAATGGATTTTACCTTTTCCGAACTCACCAATTATATTTCGGATAGTGTGCACTCCACGGTTATAAATACCGATTGGAAAGACAAACAGTTTTTTCCGAAAGCCTTTTTCGGTGGCATGTTTATCGCAATCACCATGACCGGATTGGATCAGGAAATGATGCAAAAGAACATCAGTTGCAAATCGCTGAAGGAAGCACAAAAGAATGTGTTGACGTTCAGTGCTATTCTGGTATTCATCAATTTGTTGTTCTTGTGTTTAGGAGTGTTGTTGATCGGGTATGCTCAGAAAAACGGAATTGTGGTGCAACGCGCGGATGATTTGTTTCCTACCATAGCATTGAATTACCTGGGAACAGCATCGGCGATTTTCTTTATCATCGGATTAATATCTGCTGCTTATCCAAGTGCCGATGGTGCATTAACGGCATTAACTGCTTCTGTATGTATTGATTTTTTAGGTTTTAATGAGGCGCGTAATACGTGGGACGAAAGGAAAAAGAAGCAGGTGCGTTACATCGTGCATATTTCATTTGCTGTGTTGTTGTTGTTATGCATGATAGTATTTAAAGTCGTGAATGATGCGTCGGTACTGAGAACCTTATTTACCATTGCTTCGTTTACTTACGGACCTTTACTCGGACTGTTCGCTTTTGGTGTATTAACGAAGAGGGCAACGCGTGAAAAATTAGTTCCCTTTGTTGTAATTCTTGCGCCGGCATTGTGCTATATACTCAGCGAATTACCTTTATTCAAGGGAATCGGTTTTCAATTTGGCAATGAGATTTTAATATATAACGGTCTATTCACTTTTATCGGATTGTGGATGATATCCACACCAAACAAATTACTCAGCTAAACGCGCTATGAAAAAACACAGCAGATCAAATTCCATGCTTTATATGTTGGAACGAACAGTTCGACAATTTCGTTTACATCTTCAGCAATCTATAAACGCTGCTAAAGCCGACATTACGGTAGAGCAGTGGATGTTGCTTTCCGAAATCGGATTACAAGCGGGAATTGGAAATTTAGAATTGTCGCGTCGCACTGCCAAAGACCCGGGCGCAGTTTCCCGTTCCTGCGATTTGTTGCTGGAAAAGAAACTGATTAAAACTCAAGATCATAAAACTGATTCCCGCAAAAAAGTGATGCTGATTACACCGAAAGGTCAACAACTGCTGAAAAAATGCGAGAAAGAAGTAGAGCGTTTCCGCAAAAACATCTCGAAAGGAATTTCGCAGGATGATCTGAATCAAGCCGCTACCACATTGGATAAGTTGTTTTATAATTCGGGTGGAGTAGAGGTTGAGGTTCGTTAAAATCCTGTTGCAATTAAGCGTTGTGCGGCACTCAAACTACAATGCTGGTATATACTGTAAGCTGCAGCTGTGCGTTGCTGTACTTGTTCGTCCGACTCATTCTTGATCCATCCATCCAATGCGGCTTTCAAACTATAAGCCTCAGGTGCCATTAAATTGGTGGTCCACAATAATGGTTTTGCGCCGGCAGTTTTCAAAACATCTTTAAAATATAATTTACTGGTACACGCTAAAATGATGGCTTCCCGAGTTGTGGAGCCGTTGTGCTCTGGTGGTGATTCGAGTGAAAAATCCATTAAACCGTCGCGTCCTACATAAGCTACGACATTTGCGGAACCAGGAAGTAACGTTTGTGAATTGCCGTTGCGAGTAAAACGAATCGTGTCGTTATCAGTTCCTGCAAGAATTTGCAAGTACTTTTTTGTGCACGACGTAATGAGCGAACCTTTCCACGCGTCTGCAATCAGTAACGTTCCTGAAATTCGGTGACGAAAAACAACACGTTCCAATATTTGATCAGGAAACGATTTAAAGGATTGAACCACTTCCCAATCCGATGAATTCGTAAAGTATGTTTTTACACCGTAGGCGCAACCCCAATATAAATTATTAGCAGGATCATTTCCATTCCCGATTTTTTTTGGAACCGGCACGATTCCCTGACTTTCATTGTCGCATAATGCCACCAAAACACGGATAACGCGTGGTTCATTGTTAGAAGCTAAATTGAAAGAAGAAAGCAGGAATGCAAGTGACAAAAAAAGTACAAACGTAATTCTCTGATGTAAACTGTACATTTGTGTCAACATGGCTACAACAGGAAATCGTTTACGAATAAGTTCGGTACAGTATGTGATTGGATCAGTCTTTCTTCGTTTTTCGTACATCGGAATTGCATACTTCTTTCGTTCATTTTCATCGCTGGAGAAAGCCATATTGCACGTAATTCTTGCTGTTGCTTCATTGTTATTGGCATGGTTCGCCCTTCAGACCTTCCGTCGCTCATCGCCTTCAGGTTCTGCGTTGGGATGTACGTATTTAGTGCTACTCGTAATCAATGCCATTGGCGCTTTAGGCGCATTTTTCTTCGCGTTGGTACATTTATTTAATGCGGCAACATCTTCCACAGAAGGTTCAGGAACGCTCTGGTTGTTGTAATGCTGATCTAAGAAAACGTAGGAGATGAAGTTCGTTTTACCAAACTGATTTTGGTCAATACAACGCCGACTAATGCGCAAGTAATTACGATTCCGAGCATCGTATGTCCTACTTCATTCCAATTAAAATTACTCCAGATCAAATGGTCGGTATGTAGCAGACAAATTCCTGCAATAGTTAGTAGCGATCCGGCAACTCGAATACTAACTTTCTGCGGATTCATGAATATTAGCAGAGCGCCGAGCAGAAGTACAAATGCATCGGTAATTTGCAGCAATTCGAGAGAATAGGATACAATGAATACCAATGCTGTCGTGAATAACAGCACAACAGTGGAGAACCCTAACTTTCGTGTTTTTGATTGCATCAATAGCCAAAAGAAAAATAAGCCGCTCAGCATCGAAAAGCCAATTGCACCGCCCATGGCATGAAGAATGCGATCAAGTCCGGTTTTTTGATGTACCACCACTTCATAGTCGCTCATTCCCGCTTCATGCAGTACATTTTCGAAATCGCCGGACAAAATTTTAGCCTTCGCGATTTCTTGTTCAACGGAACGATCACTATGGCGGGAATATATATTTGGTGCAGCAGGAATTGTCGGCGCAGATGAATTTTTACTTGCAATAACTTGCTTTGAAGTATTTACCCTGCGGCTATTTTTTCCTTGATAAACACTGTCGCAAACTTTAGACAATGTGTTCGCGGCCTCCGAATCGTCTTCATAGTACAACATTACGGGTTTGTCGTAATCCATGATTTCCTGACGGATATAATCCGCCGCTCCATCATAAAGCTCATTATTTTTCATTTTAATGAGCACACAAGAAGCGCCCATGTTACGTGCCTGACGAAATGCACTTTTGGTTTGCTGTACCGCAGAAATTCCGTCTTCTTCGCTCAATTCAAATGCGTAAACAATTTTGCCGGATGCAACACTTCCTTGAGCAGCACCATCATTAATAGAAGGCGTAGGCTTATTAGCTTGAATCGGAAGACCGATTGGCATGGATGCCGTTTCAGTGTTACCGCGATCTCCTTCTGTAATACCGGGCGATTTACGCGACTTTGAGCGTCCCGCAAAGGCTTCAACGGAAAGCAGCATCAGAATGCTTAAACCTATTAATAGTATTCCCGCTTTCATATTAAATCAGCAAGTTAGGTAAAGCTAGTCATTTTTAAGTCGGAGATCGAAAGCTTGTCTTTAAGCTTCTTTTAATATCGTTTTATGGCTTAGTTGAGTGTCAACAGTAAAACCGAGATGGTACCAATTGTCTGCATCAAGAACGTTCGATGACTTTCGCTTTTGGTAAGGGAATCCTGGTAACGACAATTGAGGTATTGATGATGGAGTTTTACTGAATAAAGGGAATATATGTTTGCAATGTTATTTGGTTAAATTGTTTGGATAAGGATCCGCTTCCCTTCAGCATTAGATAACGGTCTTGATTTATTACGATATAGGTACTTTTTCCACTCTACTGCAAGCTATTAGAGCTTGTAATGACAGTTCCAACCAGAGATTCTATTCATTCTATTGATA
>JAJTEY010000018.1 GCA_021299855.1 Bacteroidota bacterium
CGATCCTGATGATGCTGCCATGTATTACGCAATTCGTTAACACGCGCAGACGGCACTTGCCCAACTTCTCTCCAACGTGCTTGCAAGTCCTGCAACTTTTCGAAAGCCTTATTCATGCTGTCGCTGGTTTCTGCCAACGCTTTCAGTTCATCAATTAGTTCCAGTTTCTTTTGCAAGTTTCTGTTTTGCTCAACCTCACGCTGTCTGCGCTGATCAGCACGCTGCTGATTATACTTTCGCAATGATTCTTCAAACTCTTCCACAACCGCATCCGGTGCAGGTTCGAACGTATCATCAGCTCCTTCTTTATTTTCTTCCCAATGACGACGCTTCGTCTCCATTTCTTCGCGCGCTAATTCACGGAAAAGCTCCTTCAATTTAGCTACCGTACCGCGCACGGCATCAAGATCTGAACTAGTCAGACATTCTTTCATGCGGTTAAGTAGCTGTGTCTTGTCCCATCCCGTAAAGTCTTCTGCCTGCTGCACTTCTTCAGCGGCTGCATCGTGTTCAGAAGTCATTACGGTTGCATTTTCATCGTGCAATTCCGGGTCCTGCGGTGAGTTCATCAGATTCTCGCTCATGTCGATTAGAATAAGAATGAAAAACCTTGTCGTTTTGACAAGGTTAGATTACATTTTAGTTATGAGCAAAAATACGTTTTTTTCATTCAAACAAGGGAAATAACAACGTTAATCAAAGATTAAAATTGACCGTAAAATCGGGTTTAGGCGTAAGGTTTAGTATCTTCACAGCTCTTAAAAATATAATTCCTTTATCATGAGCACTACGATACAACGTTCCGTAAAACATATAGAAAATTACGCTTTAGGAAAGTGGATAAGAGGAGCCGGTGAAGGTCAGGTATTGTATAATGCCATTACCGGAGATCCATACGCACTGGCAGGCAGCAAAGGTTTAGATTTTGCGGCGATGACCGATTATGCGCGTAAAGTAGGCGGGCCTAATTTGCGTAACATGACATTTCAGGAGCGAGGAAGAATGCTGCGTGCCTTAGCCTTGCATCTACTGAGTAAGAAAGATGAATTTTACGGAATTTCCTGGGCTACAGGTGCTACGAAAGTGGATAGTTGGGTAGATATTGAAGGTGGAATCGGGAATTTATTTGCTTATGCTTCTTTACGCCGACAGTTTCCGAATGAAACATATTATGTGGATGGTGAAATTGCAAAACTCTCCAAGGGCAATACGTTTATCGGTCATCACATTTGTACACCAAAGCATGGTGTTGCAATGCACATCAATGCGTTCAATTTCCCGGTTTGGGGAATGCTTGAAAAAGTTGCAGTGAATTGGCTCGCAGGTGTTCCGGCAATCGTTAAACCTGCAACGTTAACTTCTTTTCTTACCGAAGCTGTAGTGCGTGAAATTGTTGCTTCGGGAATTTTACCGGAAGGTTCTTTACAACTGATATGCGGTTCTGCAAATGGCTTGCTCGATCATGCCATTAATCAGGATGTGGTAACATTTACCGGTTCGGCATCAACAGGACGCATGCTTAAATCGAATCCGACTATCATCAATGAATCTGTTCCTTTCAACATGGAAGCCGATTCTTTGAATTGTATCATTCTCGGTAATCATGTAGAACCTGGGCATCCTGAATTTGACATATTCATCAAAGAAGTTGTTCGTGAAATGACTACAAAAGCAGGTCAAAAATGTACTGCTGTGCGTCGTATCATCGTTCCTGAAAATAAAATAGAAGCGGTTCGCGAGGCGTTAAATAAACGTTTGAGTCAAACTATCATCGGCGATCCGAATGTAGAAGGTGTGCGTATGGGAAGTTTGGCAGGAATTTCTCAGCGACAGGAGGTGATGGAGAAATTAGAACAGCTTTCGAAGACCCAGAAAATGATCATCGGTGATTTCGAAAACTACGAAGTGAAAGGAGCAGACAAAAATAAAGGCGCGTTTATGCCTCCTGTTGTTTTCCTGAATGAAAATCCGTTCAAAAATACCGATTGTCATGACATCGAAGCATTTGGTCCGGTGAGCACACTGATGCCTTATAAAACTGCAGATGAAGCTATCGAGTTAGCGCGTATGGGTAAAGGATCATTGGTTTCTTCAATTGTTACAGCGAATACTGTGCTGCTCATATGCACGGACGTGTTCATATTTTGAATGTAGACTGCGCGAAGGAAAGTACAGGACATGGTTCTCCAATGCCTTTATTGGTGCATGGCGGACCGGGTCGTGCAGGTGGAGGCGAAGAAATGGGTGGCAAACGCGGCGTGATGCATTACTTACAACGCACGGCTATTCAAGGTTCTCCGGACATGCTAACCGCGGTTACTAATCAATATATGTACGGTGCGAAATATGTGGAGAAAGATGTGCATCCTTTCCGTCAATATTTTGAAGATCTGGAAATCGGCGAAACAGTAATTACAGCGAAACATACAGTAACAGAAACTGATATCACTAATTTCGCTAACGTAAGCGGTGATAATTTTTACGCACACATGGATGCAACATCGCTGGAAGGAACGATTTTCGAACGTCGCGTAGCACACGGCTATTTCATCTTGTCCAAAGCTGCAGGGCTTTTTGTTGATCCGAAAAAAGGACCTGTATTATTAAATTACGGTATCGATGAATGTCGTTTCACGAAGCCTGTATATCCGGGAGCAACAATTGGCGTGCGTTTTACGTGCAAGGAAAAAATTGAGCAGGAGAAGAAAAATGCGGATGATATTGCAAAAGGAATTGTAAAGTGGTTAGTGGATGTATATGATGAAACCGGGGAAACCGTTGCCATCGCCACAATTTTAACCATGGTAAAAAAACGTAATCAGGAATAATATGGGTCAGAGCATAAGTACCTTACGCGACATGATGAATGCTACCCGCAACATTGCGACCGATTATATCAAGAAATTAGAAGGAAAAGATGTTCGTCAATCTTTTGAAGTAAATGGCGTGCAGCTCAATTCCGCCTATTGGTTGATTGGGCACATGGCGTGGGCACAAAATAATTTGATCATTCGCTCATTCGGCGGACCTAATCCTGAAGTGAAATGGTTAAAACATTTCGGCATGGGAAAGACGCATCAAGAAGCTCTGGATAATGGACCATCTTGGGAAGAATTAATGGAAGGATTTCACAAAGTTCATGAAGTAGCCATGAATCATTTAAGTACCTTGAATGACGACACATTGGAGGAAGACAATTTATTGAATTGGGAAGTGATGCATTCAAAATCGAAAGGAGCAACACTGACGCATCACATTCGTCACGAAGGAATGCACGTGGGTCACTTAGGTTGGATTGCCAAATTGCATGGCATTCCCGGAATTTAAAATTTAGTATTGCTCGTTATCGTTGGGGAAGTCACGACTTTTTACATCTGTGATGTATTGCCCGACTGCGCCATTGATAACTTCATATAGATTCAGGTAACGACGTAAAAAACGCGGGCTGAATTCTTTGGTTAATCCTACCATATCGTGGAAGACCAAAACCTGTCCATCCACGCCGTTTCCTGCACCAATTCCTATTACCGGAATTTGCACAGCCTCCGCAACTTGCTTGGCCAATTTTGCAGGAATTTTTTCTAGGACGATAGCGAAACATCCGGCATCTTCCAAAATCCTGGCATCCTCCAAAAGGCGTTGTGCTTCCGCTTCTTCTTTGGCTCGAACGGTATACGTTCCAAATTTATAAATCGATTGCGGCGTAAGTCCAAGGTGTCCCATTACCGGAATTCCTGCGGTGAGAATACGCTGAATGCTTTCTGCCACTTCTCTTCCACCCTCTAATTTCACGGCGTGCGCACCGGATTCTTTCATGATACGAATTGCAGAATTCAATGCTTCTTTTGAATTGCCTTGATAAGAACCAAAAGGTAAATCAACAATAATCAGTGCACGATCAACAGCGCGTACCACACTTGATGCGTGATAGATCATTTGATCCAAGGTAATGGGCAAAGTTGTTTCATGTCCGGCCATTACGTTCGAAGCCGAATCACCAACAAGAATTACATCAACACCTGCAGCGTCTACGATCTTCGCCATGGTATAATCATAGGCGGTTAACATCGCTATTTTTTCGCCACTGCGCTTCATTTCCAAAAGCACATGTGTCGTCACCTTCTTAAATTCTTTCTTGTGTATAGACATGATAATAAATGATAGAAAACAAAGCTACCTGAAAAAATTAAGATTTAAACCAGCCCCACTCTGTGCGCTCAAATCCTATATACCAGCCGTCTTCCCTTAATTCCACAGGAAAAGTGCGCATAACGCCGCCCTGCGTGAGTGCTCGTCCGGTTTTCAAATCAAATGCAAATCGATGTAAAGGACAAACGATCGCTTTCCCGTCTGCGGTGCATTTGCCTCTCGACAATTCAAATCCGTTATGAGGACAACGATCTTCGAATGCATAAATGCCTTCATCGTTGCGAACGACAGCAACTTTTTTCCCTCCGATATATCTTATGACAGGTTCGATGGTAAACTCTTCCGTTTCGCTCGGAGCCAGAAAAATCCATTGAATAACCTTTCGAAACATTGATCACCAATAAGGATTAAAAATCCTGTTATTCAGCAGCAATGCGTCCTCAGAACATGCAGGATCATCAGTGATATAGTGATCAACGAGAATCTCGCGAATCATCGGCTCTCCCGTTTCTTCAGCATTTACATTGTTACGGATATATTGCACCTTCAATTCTACTCCTTTTTGCGGATGATACAATGGAAACAATGCCTGATCAAAATTATCAGCTGCTACTAACACATTATTCACCGCAATCAAACGATCTCCTCGTTTCAATCCAAGTACATTATTCGCGTCTACCATATTCACAAAAAATGCATCTGCTTTATTATCGTAATAAACACCTATACGCCCGAACGTTAACACAGTATTAATGCCGGAAGGTGAATATGCCCAACCAATTTTGTTCAACATCTTAATCAACGGAAAAGACCTATTGTTCACAACCAAGTCTTTTGCAAGGTTGGCAACTTCGGATCCTGCGAATCGAGTGATATAGCGCATCAAGGAATCGGGATAATAGGTCTCCAAAGAGTCGTTCAAATAAGCGACAAACTCGCGAAGACCATGTTTACCACCCGATCTTTCGGTCATTTCAATATCCAGCAACAAGCACGCTATCGTTGCTTTGGCCCGCACTTGCTCCCGCATTATCGGTTGTTCCAAATAACCGGAAACTTTTCTTCGATCACTGAGAACAACAGCACTTGCTTTCTGCGACACACGAATTTTAGCACTAACAACAGCCATGAATTCCGATTGATTGACGAGCGAATCTCGTATGTCTGCTAACCAACTGAAGTACGATTTTGTACCTTCAGAGAACCACCATGCAGATGAAACTTGAGGCTGCAGATAATTACCTGTAGCGCATGATTTATAGCAATCCAGTGGAGCCCATGCACGCAACATATCACCGAAAGTTTCCTGTTGCAATATCTCCATAAAAGCGTCTTCATCCTGCAACTCCGAAAAAAAATAAATAGCACCTGAACGCGATGCATTACCTCTATAATTTCCGAAACGTGTCAATGGACTATCAGCAGAGGCAAAATAAAATATCATTTTATAAACCGGTAAATTCCCAAGAGACATAAAACGCGTCACAGCATTGACTTCAGCAGCAACTAATCTTCGCACATGGCGCGCTGTTATTGCCCCACTTTCCGAGTACACAGCTAATTGAACGTATGTATTACCGGCCATAAAACCAATAGTATCGGCAGCGCAGACCATAACCGGATTTGACAACATTTCGTCATATGAATTCGCAGTAAATTCACTTTTTATAGCAGTTGTTACAACAGGCAGCATCGCAGTCTGTGGTTGCAATCCAGCCGGATGATGAATAGTGAGCCGATACGGGATTTTACTGAAACCTTCAATATAACCATAGATAAATGCGTGATTCAGCAAGAAGTTCTTACCCGCTTCAAAATTTGTGCCTAAGGATTGAATTATAAAGACGTTCTTATTTTTATCAGCGAGTGTGTCATCCCAAGTATCATCTACATAGTACTCAATTTTACGCAATGTCGCACCGCTTCTCAATTTCATCTGAACGGTATTTTTACCTTTTTTCTTTACCTTGAGAGGATAACCTCGATCATCAAGCGCATAAAACCGGTGCACGAATCTTAATGCATTTACCTTTCCGCTGATGCTAGGTAAATAATCAGGAAGAACATAATTGATCACTCGAGCCTGAACCGCCGGTGTTAGAATAGTTACGGTAACACGGTCTTTATCTGTAGTTACATTTTGTAAATCCAAAGAAACATGAAATTCACCTCCGTGTCCTGCTATAGCTTGAACAGAAAGTACACTCAGTACCAGTATGTACAAAACATTGAGGAGGATTTTTTTTGTTGTCATCGGATTGATGAAATTACACAAATTGTATAAACAAGAAAGGCAAGCAGACTTGTTCAACTCATTTAGAAAAACGAAATAAAGAAAAATTTGGTGCCATTTAAAATTACAACTTCATTCACAATACATGGAAATACTTCAGCATAATTCAATTATTCAAAATACATGTTATCGATTCTTGAGATAATTGATAATATTCTGTTCTACACGTTGTTCTATATTCTCAGCAGTTGTTCTATTAAACGTGCTCCCGGTTACTTTTTCAAATAATTCAGTGTAACGCTGAGTCACCAAATTCACAAAATCATCCGTCATTAACGGAACCGACTGACCTTCTTTACCCATAAAACCATTTTCAATCAACCACTGTCGCACGAATTCCTTACTTAACTGACGCTGCGCCTCTCCGCGTTCCTGGCGTTCTTCGTAACCATCAGCATAAAAATATCGGGACGAATCCGGCGTGTGAATTTCATCCATCAAATAAATGATTCCGTTGGCTTTTCCGAACTCGTACTTCGTATCTACCAAAATCAATCCACGTTCACGTGCCATTTCCTGGCCACGCATATATAAAGCACGTGTATACTTTTCCAGCTGCTCATAATCCGCACGGCTAACAATACCACGATTAATAATTTCCTCTTTGGAAATATCTTCATCGTGCCCAACAGCAGCTTTGGTTGTTGGTGTGATTATCGGTTCCGGAAATGGATCACTTTCGCGCAATCCTTCCGGCATGCGTACACCGCAAATTACACGTTTCCCCGATTGATATACGCGCCAAGCATGCCCACTCAGGTACCCGCGAATGACCATTTCAACTTTGAACGGCTCACACTTAATTCCGACAGTAACATTAGGATCCGGAACAGCCAACACCCAATTCGGAACAATATCAGCAGTAGCTTTCAAAAAATGTGCGGCAACCTGGTTCAACACTTGTCCTTTAAAAGGAATGCCACGTGGCAAAACAACGTCAAATGCTGAAATCCGATCAGACGCCACCATCACCAAAAGTTCATCATTGATCGTGTAAACATCACGCACCTTGCCTTTGTAAAACGCTGTTTGCCCGGGTAAATTGAAATGTGTTCCTGTTAATGCGCTCATGTTATTTTTTTAAAGTATCGTAAATTTCTATGATTCGTTTTACCAATCGATGACGGATAACATCGCGATTATCCAAATACACAAATTCAATTCCTTCTGTCCCAGGCAATACTTTGATCGCCTGCAACAATCCGCTGGGTTGGTTTCGCGGAAGATCAACCTGAGTAACATCGCCCGTGATGACAAATTTGGCAGTTGGACCCATTCGAGTAAGAAACATTTTTAGTTGACTCTCCGTTGCATTCTGTGCCTCGTCCAGAATTACAAATGCATTGTCCAACGTGCGACCGCGCATAAACGCCAAAGGTGCAATTTGAATTACATTGTTCTCGATGTAATTCCGCAACTTCTCTCCCGGAATCATTTCGTACAATGCGTCATACAATGGTTGTAAATACGGATCCAGCTTCTCTTTTAAGTCACCCGGTAAGAAACCCAGATTTTCTCCTGCTTCAACCGCAGGACGCGTTAAAATAATCTTTCGCACTTCACGATTTCTTAATGCTCGTACAGCTAATGCTACAGCAGTGTATGTTTTACCTGTTCCCGCCGGTCCGATAGCGAAAACCATATCGTTCTTTTCGCAAGCTTCCACCAAACGATGTTGTCCAGAAGTTCGGGCTTTTACAATCAAGCCGTTGTTTCCGAAAACCAAAGCATCAGTCACTGCAACAGTAGTATCACCACCAGCCCCAACGCCCATTACGTGCTCAATATTGGCTTCGGTGAGTGTTCCGTATTTTTCGAAATGCGCAATGAAAGCTGCAATCGCTGTTTCAAATCGTTTAATTTCTTCATCATCGCCTACTACTTTGATTTGATCGCCACGACCTACAATTTTCAACTTTCCGAAATACGATTTGATTTTTTGCAGCTTCACATCATTAACGCCGTAAATCACAATCGGATCAACTCCTGAAATTATTACCTGTTTTTCTGCCAATGTACACGTGTGTTTAAAGTGTCTTATAAACATTCGCATTTTCAAAACATCAGGAGTCCTGAAACGGCGAACATGGTGTATTCCGATAATTTTGTCACAAAATAAACGGATTTTAGCAATCTGTAAGTTTTCGGAACATGGGAAAAATCATCACGCTAACTACCGACCTTGGCCTTCGTGACCCTTACGTTCCTGCAACTAAAGGTTTTATCCTTCGTCATCTACCCGATGTTCAAGTGATAGATCTTTCCCACACCGTAAAACCATTTGACATCGCGCAAGCCGCGTGGATGGTGCGTTATGCGCATCGCGAGTTTCCCGATGACACCGTACATCTCATCACGGTTGGTGGTACAATTTCTAAAAAGTTTAACCATGTTTTGGTGCGTTACCATAACCAATGGATGATGGGTTGTGATAACGGAATTTTTTCTTTGATCACCGAAGAAGAGCCCGAACTGATTATCGAATTGTGCAAAGGAGGTGAAGAACCCGGTCCGCTAACTTTGAAAGATGTGTATGCTGCGGCGGCTGTTCGGCTGCTTTCAGGAACAGCAGCAATAGACCTTGGACCGCAGGCTGAACGTATTCAGCAGCTATTGCGACCAATTCATCCGCCGGAGTCGGATACACTGAAAGGATCTGTGGCTTATATAGACAGTTACGGAAATGTGATCACTGATATTTCCCGAGAACAATTTGCTCGCTTTGGGAAGAATTTACCGTTCGGTATTGAGTTGTTCGGAGATGAAATAACAACCATCAGTAAAAACTATTACGATGTTGCGGAAGGTGAAAAGCTGGCATTTTTTAATTCGGCCGGATATCTCGAAATTGCAATAAACAAAGGCTCTGCAAGCGCTTTATTGAACATTAAAAGTTCTTTTGTCGTACGAATCCGATTTCAGGGACTATGATTACTCGAATAGTGCGTATGGAATTTCATCCCAATCGTGTGGATGATTTTCTTAAAGTTTTTGAAGCCAATAAAAATCGAATTGCGGGCTACCCCGGATGTTTACGACTTGAATTACATCGAAATATCAGTGAGCCGCAAACTTTATACACGATTAGTCGCTGGATTTCGGAGGACGCGTTGAACGATTATCGCGCCAGCGAACTATTTCTTAGCACGTGGAAACAAACTAAAATTCACTTTGCTGCACCGGCTCAGGCATGGAGCTCCACTGCGTTGTTCGATTCCGCGGAAATTAAATAAAGCCAACTTCCTTCACATCAAATTGGCGCTCTTCACCGGTTTCAAGCATCAGCACCAATCGCCCTTCAGAAGAAACATCATGCAGTGTAGCCGTAAAAACGGATTTGAAATCTGTGTACACAGCAGACTTATTGTAGCGGTACAGACGTTGAAAATAGCGACTTCGAATTTCATCACTTTTTCCGGCACGCAGCGTTAAATAAGCCGCTTCCAATTTTCCGAAAAGCACTTCCATAACCTCATCAAAAACATATTTTTCCCCACTTACTTTAGCCATAGATGTCGCGGTATTCAAGTCGCCGGGAAATTCCAGTTGGTTCACATTAATTCCAATTCCTGCAATAGATTGCATCCAAACTGCACCTTTGAAAGAGTTTTCAATCAAAATTCCGCCTGACTTTTTTCCATTGATTAAAATATCGTTAGGCCATTTGATTTGAATATCGGAATCGGGTAAGAATTCAGCCAGTGTTTCTGCCGTTGTCACTGCTACCGCTTCCGAAATACGGAATTGCTCCTTTACGCTTAAAAATGTCGGCGTAAGTAATACACTTAGGGTAATATTAGCGCCGGGTTCTGCATACCAGGAAGCACCACGCTGGCCTTTCCCTGCGTATTGTTCTGCAGCAATAACAACCGCACCTTCCGATAAAGCGCCCGTAGCAGCCATACCATTTAGGAACGAATTGGTAGAGTCCACACGATCGAGACGAACAATACGTCGACCAATAAACAAAGTTTGTGAACCCTTCGTGCCCATTTTTGTTAATTTTGTACGCTTTATAGCAAATTTACAATTTGAACCAATGCCGCATGAGGAATGCGGTTTATATTCCCGAATGGCAACTAAGAAAACTACTACAGCCAAAAAAGCTGCTCCGGCTAAGAAGAAACCTGCAACTAAAGCTGCAAAATCATCCGCGCCCAAGAAGGCTGCTCGCACCACGGCTGCTCCTAAAAAATCTGCTGCGAAGAAGACAACCAAAACGGCTGCTCCGACTAAAAAGGCAGTTAAAGTGGTTAGTGCTGCTGCTTCCACAAAAAAGACCGGCGGCAAATCAAAACTCCACGATGAATCTTTGGAATTGGCATTATCTGCAATTAAAGGAATTCAAGAGAAAAAGGGACAAAACATTCTTTGTCTCGATCTCAGCAAAATCGAAAACGCAGTAACGAAATACTTCATTATTTGTGATGCGCAATCGAATACGCAAGTGGAGGCCATTGCTGATTCTGTGGAGCAATACGTGAAGAAAGATCGCGGGCAACGCGCGTATAAATCGGAGGGCTGGGAAAATGCGCTATGGATTTTGATTGATTACATTGATGTCGTTGTACACGTTTTCGAACAGGAAACCCGTAATTTCTACAACCTTGAAAGTTTGTGGGCAGATGCTGAAGAAGTGAAGTTTTAGTGAAGAATTGTTAAAGCATTACAATAGTTGAGTCGGCATAACCGACCTTAGGAGAAATCAGGACTTTATGAGTAACATGAATAACGAGCAAGAGCAAGAAAAGAAATTTAAGGACCGAATTCCGAAGAAACCGCAATTACCGCGATCTCCGTCAGGATTTTTCTGGATATACATCATTCTGGTTGTCGGATTGATCGGATTTTTCATTCCGAATATGATGTCGGATGTCCCCGAGATTTCGTACACCGAGTTTAATGATTTAGTGCGTGATCGTGCTGTAGAGAAGATCTATCGCGTAAGCAATGAGAACAACCGACTAGAAATCGTAGTGCGTGCAGATAAGAAAGATGCGCCCGCTGTTGTTGCAATCCAAGCTAAACAGAAAAACTGGCGTGGACCTGTTCCTGCGCATCAACCGCATTTACGACTCAGTTCAACGTGGACTGAAGATTTGGGTAAACGTATTACCGAAACACAACTGAATAATAATTACACGGCTCAGGAGCTTATTGATATTCAGGAAATCAAACGCACTTCATTCTCCGATCATCTGGGTTGGTTGTTACCAATTTTGTTGATGGTAGTGTTGTGGGTATTCCTGATGCGTCGCATGGGCGGCGGTGGTGGAAGCCAGATATTCAATATCGGAAAAAGTCGTGCGCAATTGTACGATAAAGACACCATGGTGAATGTAACGTTTAACGACGTTGCCGGATTGGAAGAAGCCAAGGTGGAAATTAAAGAGATTGTTGACTTTCTGAAGCATCCCAAAAAGTACACCGACTTAGGAGCAAAAATTCCGAAAGGAGCATTACTAGTTGGCCCTCCGGGAACAGGTAAAACATTACTAGCGAAAGCAGTTGCCGGCGAAGCAAAAGTTCCTTTCTTCTCCTTATCAGGATCTGATTTCGTTGAAATGTTTGTCGGAGTTGGAGCCTCTCGCGTACGCGACTTGTTCAAACAAGCAAAAGAAAAATCGCCTTGTATCATCTTTATTGATGAAATTGATGCGATTGGCCGTGCGCGCGGAAGAAGCGTTTCTCAAGGTGCAAACGACGAACGAGAGAACACACTCAATCAGTTATTGACGGAAATGGACGGTTTTGGTACGAATAGCGGGGTAATTATCCTTGCGGCAACCAACCGTGCAGATATTTTGGATCGTGCGTTATTGCGCGCAGGTCGATTCGATCGTCAGATTTACGTAGATCTTCCTGATTTGAATGAGCGTAAGGCCATTTTCCAGGTGCATTTGAAACCATTAAAGTTGGATAAAGCTTTAGATCTCGACTTTTTGGCAAAACAAACACCTGGCTTCTCGGGCGCCGATATCGCTAACATTTGTAACGAAGCGGCTTTGATTGCTGCACGACACAACAAGAAAACGGTAGACAAACAAGATTTCCTTGATGCGGTGGATCGAGTAATCGGTGGATTGGAGAAGAAAAATAAAATTATTTCTCTCGACGAGAAGCGCATCATCGCATTCCACGAAGCAGGACATGCTACTGTAAGCTGGATGTTGAAACACGCGGCTCCATTAGTGAAAGTAACCATCGTACCTCGTGGTCGATCTTTAGGTGCGGCTTGGTATTTACCGGAAGAACGTCAATTAACCACAACAGAACAGTTTATTGATGAGATGTGTGCAACATTAGGAGGTCGTGCTGCGGAAGATGTCATTTTTGACCAAGTATCTACAGGTGCATTGAGTGATCTTGAACGTGTAACCAAGCAGGCTTATGCAATGGTTATGTATTACGGACTGAATGATAAAGTAGGCAACATCAGTTTCTACGACTCAACAGGTCAGGAATATTCATTCCAGAAACCATATAGCAATAAGACTGCAGAAGTTATTGATGAGGAAGTAAAGAAAATGGTGGATGCTGCTTACGAAAAAGCAAAGCAAATCCTGCGCGACAATCGCTCAAAACTGGAGCAGTTAGCAAAAGTATTGTTGGAGCGTGAAGTCATTTTCAAGGAAGATTTGGAACAGATTTTTGGTAAACGACCTTGGGACGTGGAAGTTAAAGAGGAAACACCTCAGAACACATCAACACCTACACCTACAGTTGTCGGAGACCAGTTGTCCGGAGAAGAAACCAAGAAAGAAGAGAATAATGACAATCCGGTCGTTTAAAAACTATGCATAATTATTGAAAGGTCAACCCCAAAAAGGTTGACCTTTCTGTATAACTTTATGCCGTTAGAGCTATCATGGAAGAATCTACATCGCGAGAAAAAGTATTGAAAAAGTTACGGGCTGCGCTGATGACAAAGTCGCGTTTGGAACCCGGAGCAATAGATTTCGAAAGCAATGTTTTTCAATCATTCGAAGAACCGCTAGAGCTTGTTTTTGCGCAACAGTTTTCAGACGTTGGAGGACAATTTATTTTTTGTGAGAACGATCAGGACTTTATAGATAATATTGCTGCGTTATTACAAGACAACTCATTTGGAAAAGTGTGGTGTGGAGATGCGGAATTAATTCCATTATTGGAAACGGCGCAACTTAAATTTGACCGTCAAATTCCAGTGAGTGATGCCGACACAACGATAACCGGTTGCGAATTTTTAATTGCACGTTCCGGCAGTATTATGGTGTCATCAAAACAAGCATCCGGAAGACGAGCTGCTTACGTTCCTGCGAATCACATTGTGGTTGCGCGTACTTCACAATTAGTGATGCACTTGAAAGATGCGTTGCGGGAATTGAAAAATAAATATAACGATCAACCACCATCGATGACTTCGATAATTACAGGCCCGAGCAGATCTGCAGATATTGAAAAAATTCTTACCACCGGTGCGCAT
Source organism: Bacteroidota bacterium (assembly GCA_021299855.1). Lineage (GTDB taxonomy): Bacteria > Bacteroidota > Bacteroidia > Palsa-965 > Palsa-965. Next base: position 13,908 of record JAJTEY010000018.1, read on the forward strand.
GGCGCTAAAGAACTCTATCTTTTTTTGATTGACGATTTGGAATGGAATCCGGAAGATTAATGTATCATGGATCGTAATCTCATTCAACGTCTGATAACGGGCACTTTGTTTGTCGGCGTTTTGGTTTTTGCAATATGGTGGCACTCGTGGTCATATGCAGCCCTTTTTCTGATCATTACCGTTTCGGGACTATTCGAGTTCTACCGACTGATTGGTTTAACGGGAGCTTCTCCGCAAGTTTTTACGGGTGTCGTGACAGCAATCGCATTGTACGCCGGTGTTTACGGTTTGTATGAGTTCACTTACGAACTGCAACTAGCATTGCCTCTCGCGTTACTCTTAATGTTCGTCATTTTTATTGTTGAGTTATTTCGCGGATCTGCTGCGCCGTTTCAGAATATTGGAACAACAATTCTTGGTGTAATCTATGTTGCGCTTCCTTTCGCGCTCTGGCATACCGCCTCTTTCGATATGCTCAATAATATCAACACCGGCAAATTAGAAACGTATTATAATTACCGATACATGCTGGGGTTCTTTATCATTCTTTGGACAAGTGATTCATTGGCATACGTTTGCGGACGACTATTCGGTAAACGCAAATTATATGAACGTATTTCACCTAAGAAAACATGGGAAGGCTTTATTGGTGGTGTTGTCTTTACTATTGCTGCCTCTTGGCTGGTCGGCGAATACATTGGAGGGTTACAACATCTGCATTGGATGGTCATCGGAGGAATAGTGGCAATAACGGGCACTTTAGGCGATTTGGTCGAATCGATGTTCAAGCGAAGTATCGGTGTAAAGGACTCGGGAACATTGCTTCCGGGTCATGGCGGAATCCTCGACAGATTTGACGCCGTGCTGATTTCCTCCCCATTTGTGGTGATGTACATTTTGGCCGTTCAACGATAATTTTCTTCAATAACATACCCTCAACGATTCGATATAAATTACCTAATTTCGTCCCTGCTCAATTAAACAAGAGAACCAACGTATAAAAAACCAGTTATGGCTACTACAACAAAGAAGACAGAAGCAACACATCACAGCATGTTTGATGCAGTACTTGCTCGTCTGGACAAGGCTGCAGAGTTGTTTGGATTAGACCCGTCTGTTGCTGAAATTCTTCGTCACCCTAAGAAAGAAGTTAAAGTGAGCTTGCCAATCGTTATGGATAACGGCAGCATTCAGGTATTTGAAGGTTATCGCACAGTTCACTCTACGCATCTGGGACCATCAAAAGGTGGTATTCGTTATGCGATGGATGTAAACGATGATGAAGTTCGTGCACTTGCTGCTTGGATGACCGTTAAATGTGCCATTGCCAACTTGCCTTATGGTGGTGGTAAAGGTGGTATCAAATGTGATCCGCGTAAAATGTCAGTCGGTGAATTGGAGCGTTTAACACGTGCCTACACTCGTGCTATGGCGGATATTTTTGGAGTAAACAAAGACATTCCTGCACCGGATATGGGCACAGGCAAGCGCGAGATGGCTTGGTTAGTAGATGAATTCAATAAAGTAACCGGAGAAGATCAGCCGGGCGTAACAACAGGAAAGCCAATCACATTAGGTGGTTCTCGCGGCCGTGAAGCTGCAACAGGTCGTGGTGTAATGGTAGCTTCTTTGGCTGCTATGAAGAAAATCGGCATCAACCACAAAACTGCAACTGCTGCTGTTCAAGGTTTCGGTAACGTAGGTTCACATGCTTCACGTTTGCTCGCTTCTAAAAACATTAAAATTGTTGCGATTTCCGATCACACTGCTGCATTCCACAATGAAAAAGGAATTGACATTGATGCTGCATTGCGTTACGTTGCGCAAAACGGCAACATGTTAAAAGGATTCACCGGCGGAGATGAAATCAGCAATAATGATTTGATTACTTGCAATGTGGATCTTTTAGTTCCTGCAGCGATTCAAGGTGTAATTACTGCTGCTAATGCAAAAGATATCAAGGCGAAATTAATCGTTGAAGGTGCAAACGGTCCAACGGAGGCGGAAGCTGATGCAATTTTGAATGACAAAGGAATCGTTGTAGTACCGGACGTTTTAGCAAACGGTGGCGGCGTTACTGTATCTTACTTCGAGTGGGTACAAAACAAATACGGCCACTACTGGACAGAAGATGAAGTGAACGCAAAACACGACATTTCCATGAATCAGGCATTTGAAAACGTGTGGTTCAACTCACAACAATACAAAACCAGCATGCGCATCGGAGCGTACATCACAGCATTGAAAAAGCTGGATAAAGCGATTCGTTACAAAGGCAACTATTAATCGTTACAAACGAAACGAAAAGCAGCTCGAAAGGCTGCTTTTTTATTACCTGTGCGAAAGGTTATCTTTGTACACTAAACATTACACCTATGAAATTTCACCGCGAAGGCCGATTGACGATTTTCATGACGCTGCTGTTGTTTTTTGTTGTGAATATTGGCATGTATCTGATAGATCCGGGATTTGGAATTGCCAACATTATCGCACTGGTTCTAACATTGGCGTTGCTGTATATTATTCTCCAGTTTTTCCGTAATCCACCGCGCAACACTGTTCCCAATGTGCAACATATTATTTCTCCTGCCGATGGAAAAGTAGTGGTAATTGAAGAAGTGGAAGAATCGGAATATTTTAAAGACAAGCGCATTCAGATTTCCGTTTTCATGTCACCGTTTAACGTGCACGTGAATCGTTATCCCATCGGAGGAACAGTTTCGTATGTAAAATACCATCCGGGTTTGTATTTAGTGGCATGGCATCCGAAATCATCAACAGAGAACGAACGCAGCACAGTTGTAGTGAAGCATCCTTCAGGTATTGAAGTACTGTTTCGTCAAATTGCCGGTGCCTTAGCAAAACGAATTGTGTATTATTCTGCCGTTGGTGATGAGGCGCAGCAAGGCGGGGAAATGGGCTTTATTAAATTTGGTTCGCGTGTAGATATTTACGTGCCGCTTGGAACTAAGATTGACGTACAGCTGAATCAGGTAGTGCGCGGTGGAGAATCAGTATTGGCCACATTAGCATGAAATCGTTAAAAAAGTTAAAAAACTCACACTCTAGCACGCAATTTGCTACATTTGGAATAAGCAACTAATTAAAACCTAATAGACATGAAAAAGTTATTTGTAGTATTGGCATTGGCCGGAATGGTAGGAACAGTTTCTGCAACTACTGTATCTGCGATCAACGGATCTGAAATCGTTGTTGTTAAAGGCGGCGACAAAAAGAAGAAAAAGAAAAAAGGATGCTGCTCAGGCGACGCTAAAGCTGCTGACGGAAAAACATCTTGCGCTGACGGTGCAAAGAAAGAAGCCGGATGCTGCAAAGACAAGAAAGCTGATGCTGCTCCAAAGCAATAATCGCTTTTCGAAAAACAAAAAAACCGCTGTTAACGCAGCGGTTTTTTTTATGCTTTATCCCGAACAATGTGCTCTATTTGTCGCAGTTCCTGAATTTCAAACGTCACTTCTTCATCATGCGTTTGTGCGTTAACATTGAAATACACTTGATCAATAGCCGCATCACGCGCACCAACAATATCCACGTGTAAGTCATCACCAATCATTAATGAATTGGACGCTACTGCCCCACTCTTTTTCATGGCGTAGTTGAATATCCTCACGTCCGGCTTATTATAACCGCAGCCTTCAGAAGTAACTATTACTGTGAAATATTTATCCAGTCCGCAATGTTCCAGCTTATAATGCTGAACTTCCGGAAAGCCATTGGTAATGATGTGAAATTCGAAATCGTCTTTCAGCGCGTCCAGCAATTCCATAGCACCCGGAATTAAATTGGTTTTCTTCGGTGCTTCAGAAATGTAATCCTGATCAAATGCGTCAGCTAATTTTTGATCGTGAACGCCAAAATGTGCTAACGTCTGCTTGAAGCGCAATGCGCGCAAAGTAGCTTTATCAATTTTCTTTTTTCGGTAACGATCCCACAGCAAATCGTTGTATTCGTTGTAATGATTTATGAATACGTCAACAGGAGGAACACCGCGTCCCGAAAGATTATATTTATCGTACAATTCGGCCAATGTCTCACGGGCATTACGCTCCATGTCCCACAAGGTGCGGTCCAGGTCAAAAAATAAATGACGGTATTTACTCATGCAACGCTTCGGGCATATATTGAGAAAGCGCTAATTGCTGGGCTGTGTAGTTGAGCACTATCGACCATAAGAGCAACGAAACAAAAAGATAAAGTAAAATAGGTTTACGCTTTCGGTAAAATGCAACCGCAACCAAAGTTCCTACCGGAATAGAAATTATACACGGTGTAACAAAAGCAATTCCTGCAAGACCAAAGCGACGCTTGATTTTCACGATCATTTTGTTTGTTTGTGTAAAATGACGTTTCGGCCGTCGTTCGAGTACTTCTGCCGGACGACGCACAAAATTAGATTTAACGAGCGCTTTGATATGATTCCACCAAGCTGCTATCAATGAACCGGCATAGTAGAATACCAAAATGCCAATCACACCACCTAATGTGGTAATCGTAAAAGACTGTATGAAATTAAATCCTTGACGTTCCGCCTCAAATGGAGCTAAAAGAAACTTCACACCGGAAATTAATCCTACTTCCAGGACTTTAAACCAATATGTTATTTCTTCTGCATTCATCCTTACAACTTCTCACCAAATGCCAGATCACCGGCATCACCCAACCCCGGAACGATATATGATTGTGCAGTTAATTCATCATCAATAGCGCAACACCAAATGGTAGTGTTCTCGGGTAAATGTTTCTTGATGTAATTCACACCTTCCAGACTTGCAATAACACTTAGCACGTGAATATGTTTCGGTTTCCCATGACGCAAGATTGCCTGATACGCTAATTGCATTGAAGTACCGGTAGCAAGCATCGGATCACATAAAATCAATTCTTTATTGTTTACATCAGGGCATGCCAGATATTCTACGTGCACATCAAATGATCCATCCTTGTGATGTTTACGGTATGCAGAAATAAAAGCATTTTCCGCTTTGTCCAGAATACGCAAAACACCATAATGTAAAGGCATTCCGGCGCGTAAAATAGTAGCCACCACCGGCTGATTTTTTACACAGGGAACACTCGCTATTCCCAACGGTGTTGTTACATCACGATTCTCGTATTCCAAGCGCTTACTGATTTCATAACCAACGAGCATTCCAAGACGCTCGAGATTGGTACGAAAACGCATGCTGTCTTTCTGGATCTGAGTATCGCGCAACTCAGCCATGTATTCATTAATAACGGAAGATTCTTTACTAAGATCGATTACCATAAGTTTACTTTTTATACCACTTCAACAACCACGGCAAACGGTTGTGACGTGCTTGTAAATATACACATTCTTTTGCGCCGAAACCCCTGTAAAATCGAGCTAAATCGGGATTATTACTGCCTTCGAAATCAAGAATCAGATTACGTTGCGCATTTTCTTCGATAAACGCATCAATCAAAAATAACATGGCGCCTTGTGTTTTACCTGCTGCTGAATTACCTGAAAACAGAAAAATAACTTTCCCGTTTGAATCCATAAAAAAAGCACCCGAAAGTAATTGACCGTTAGCATCGGTCACTGCCCGCACATGCAAACATCCGCGCGCTTCCGCAGCCTGTAATAAACGGCGCAAAATATCGTAATGATTTTCATTCCAAACCGTCACTTCCGCACCACGATCAGAACGGAACAATGCAATTATTTCTTCGTGCGAATACTGCTTATGTAAGACAAGATTATTGCCGAGTGCTTTCTTCAGATTTCTCTTATGATTTTCCGAATAGTTTTTTCGGATCACAGCGATGTCTTCTATTAAATCCAACTCGTGTGTAAGATTCGGTTTCAGTTTATACTTATCACCCGCGATCTTATTAAATACATTCAGATTGATTTCCCAATAGCTGAATTTTGAAGGGATATTCTCCAGGAATCGCGCAACTTCATCAGCAGACAATTTGTCTACAGAAAAAACACCCAACTGCTGAATGAAAAACGGTGGATACAAATACGTAATACCCATTTTAGATCCATGAGTAAGCGGCATAACGGAAACATAATTCTCCGTGATTAACGCGTCCCAACCCGGGCAAGTAATATCCAGATACCACGAATACGCATACACCATTCCATTGAACGATTTGCGAATACAATCGTCCCAACGCCCTTTATCTATGGCATGATGCGGTACGTATGAAATGTTCTTCATGCCGGTTGTGCTGCAGCTGCAACAATTTTTTCATACACTACTTTCCAGCCACTCCATTGTTTTTCATCGCTTAATGTTTCGTTGTGCCACAATATGCAAAACTCTCCTCCTACCGCTTTAACCGATTCCAATATGGACAAACAACGGTGCACTGCTTCTTCCGGATTCAATTTCATGTACAGATTTAAAGTGGCGTCCATAATTGCGAAGGGATGTACTCGCAAACCCGTTTCTGCCTCCAGATCTAAATCATAAAAGTTAAATGGAGTACAAATGCCGGCACGGAATCCAATTTCGTTCGCGTAACCCATCGAGTAATCATCCGTAATATCACGCTCAATTAAATGACGATACGTGTCAGGAAATTTCAGCATTAAAAAATGTTGTCGGCTTTTCGTGATGTCTTTGTGCAAAATGTTCTTCAGTCGCGAAATTTCTACATTCAAACGCGTTGGATCGGTATTAGAACCAAATGAAGGATGCACGCCAACATCAGCGTAATCGGCAAGATGTCGAATCAACTCTCTGAATACACGCGACTGCGTAGAAATATTTTTATCATTCTTGCCGTAGTCCCCAACCAGAAAAAAATAAAGTGGTTGTAACTTATATTTTTTCTGAATCTCCAATTGAAATTCGTAGGTATCGTATGGATCACGATTACCGCCAAACAACACGGCAGTGCGTCGTCGGATATCCTCAAAATTCCCGTACAGCAACGCTTTCGCATAGCCTCCAACAGTCCGCATAAATCCTTTCAACTTGTACGCATATGCGTTGTCAATATCGATTGTAGGAACAAAAGAATATTGCTTTGCTGTCAATTGCACTTCAGGGAATCGTTCCTTTAATTTTTCGCCCAACAATTTAGCCCATTGATTAATTACGGGCTGCTCCAGAAATCCATTATGATAAGCCAAAGCTGCATAAGCATCAAAACGATCTAATCCGTCGCGTATGTGCGGCAAATATTCTTCGTAGCGACTCACCAAATAAAAACCTGCCGAGAAAAGATCAAACGGAATTGCGGATGCCTTCCCCGTTGCAAAAAAAGCCTTATGGTTATTCCAGGTAAAAACAGCAATACTTTGCTCGCTAATTCCCGCTTCGAACAACAAATTCCTGCAAGATATGTGCAACTCATCGGCAACGGGATGCGGAGCATAACTCACCTTCACTCCCGTGTAAGCTTTAAACTCTTCTTCGGAAGTAGTTGCAGAAAACTTCAATCCCAACAACTCATTAAAGTACAAGCGAAACATATATTTATTTCGACCCGTAATGCGAGGTGTATAGATTAACAATTCTCTCATTTCGCAAAATGCTTAATCATTTCACCGCAAATAAATTCGGCGGCTTTACCGTCTCCAAAATAAGGAGGAAAATCGAGTTGGCGATTCAGTAATGTTGTTGCTGCTGCTGTTATACGCTGTGTATCGGCATCTGCGAGAATTGCTGCTCCGCAATTGACCAACTCCACCCACTCCGTTTCGGGACGAAGTATCACACATGGCTTTTTGAAGAAGAACGCTTCCTTTTGCACTCCACCCGAATCTGTTATAACTAATCGTGCATGCTGCTCCAGCAATACCATTTCCAAAAAAGACGCCGGCGGAATAATTTCAATTTTACCGGAAGCTGTAATAGCGTTCTGCAAAGTTGTAGTGGCTTCGATAATCTTGCGTGTTCTTGGATGCAAAGGCAAAATAACTTTCAATCCCGTTTGTTCCGCAACGGCTATCAATCCCTGAAACAGCGCATTCAACCGCTCCGGCACATCCGTATTTGAGTCGCGGTGCACAGTAGCCAGAACAAACCGGTCGGATGACACTCCCAGTCGCTGCAATAAATCGGAACGTTGAGAAGCTACTTCAGCAAAATGCAAACTGTTATCGTACATCACATCACCACAGTGATACACTGCAGGCTGATCGGCCGATGCGGGACAAGGTTGCGGATCACGCACTAAATTTTCATTCTTCAAATTTTCGAAGCCCACAGCTGTCGGTGAAAACAACAATGTAGAAACGTGATCGCACATGATGCGATTGATCTCTTCGGGCATACTTTTATTGAAAGAGCGTAATCCGGCTTCGATATGCACAACGGGAATGTGAAGTTTTGAGGCCGCCACAGCACCTGCTAATGTTGAATTTGTATCGCCATACAACACAATGGCATCAGGCTTTTCGCTCAACAAAATTTCTTCCATGCCGGAAATCATAGCCGCAGTTTGTTTTCCATGCGAACCCGAACCAACTCGTAAATTGTAGTTGGGTTGAGGGATACCGAGTTCCGTAAAAAATACGTCCGACATATTTTCGTCGTAATGCTGTCCCGTATGTACTATGGTTTCACGAATCGAGTTCGCAAACTTCTGTTGAATGGCCCGACTTAAAGCCGCAGCTTTAATAATTTGAGGACGCGCCCCGATAACGGTTAAAATATGAATCATAAGCTGAAGAGGAACTAGATCATTCCTTCGTCTGCAAAGCTAAAGTATGTATTGGCACCAACGATAATATGATCCAACAAACTGATGTCTAAAAGTGCTGCTCCTTGCTTTATTTTAGTGGTTAAATCAATATCCTGTCGACTGGGCTGTGTTTCTCCCGAAGGATGATTGTGTGCTAGAATAATTCCGGATGCACCGTTTTCAATAGCTTTTTTGAAAATCACCTTTGCATCAACAACAGTTGCGCTAACTCCACCACGACTGATGGCCTCCTTGCGAAGAACCACATTAGCGCGGTTTAAACTCATCATCCAGAATTCTTCCTGATTTAAATCGTTAAGGTGGGCACGCAATAAATTGAACGCATCGTTACTCGATTTGATTTTTTCTTCTTTCGCCTGTTCCATACACAAACGTCGACGTCCCAACTCCAATGCAGCTGCAACAGTTACTGCTTTTGCTTCGCCGATACCGCGATATTTCTGCCAATCGGCGATGGACAGCTGAGCGATACGAACCAGATTATTTTGATTTTCCGAAAGAATTCGTTTTGCTACATCCAATGCCGATTCCCGTGCATTTCCCGAACCCAGCAATATGGCGATCAGTTCTGCATCAGAAAGACTTTGACGGCCTTTAGCAACGAGTTTCTCCCTCGGTCTGTCGTCCGGAGCCCAGTCTTCGCCAACTTATCCAACATAGAAGAAACTTTAGGCAACAATGTCGCAGCTTCTTTCTTATCGGTAGATGTACGCAATTTCTTCATTGCAGTACGAGTTGATTTCGCCTGGTAACGATTTGTAAGGCGCTTGGCATCATTGGAACGAATTCTCTTCAGCGCTGATTTATGATTTGCCATTGCAGTAATGATTAATTTTGAGGGTGCAAATATATGCTTTCTTTTAATTCCAACAAGAAATTCCTTAAAAACATTGGCAAAAACATTGAATATCAGTGAATTTCTTAGGTTGCGCGACCTCGGAACGCCTCTTTTTGACGTCCGTTCGCCCGGAGAATTCGCGCATGGACACATGAGCCATGCCTCGAACTTGCCTTTGTTTACGGACGAAGAACGGAAAATTATCGGCACTGTATACAAGCAGCAAGGACGCGCGATTGCGGTAGAAATAGGTTTTGCCTTAACCGGTCCGAAAATGGCGGATTGGGCGAAACTGGCGGCAACATTTACGGAACAGGAAGCCGTATTGATGCATTGCTGGCGAGGTGGAATGCGGAGTAATGCGATGGCATTTCTGTTCGATAGTGTAGGTGCGCAATCAATAGTATTGCGCGGAGGCTACAAAGCATATAGAAGTGCCGCGCAGGAAGAATTTACCCGCGCGCGAAAATTTATAGTTGTTGGTGGCAGCACCGGATCCGGCAAAACAGAATTGTTACACGAATTGCATGCGCAGGGAGAAACCATTATCGACCTCGAAGCCATTGCCAAGCACAAAGGTTCTGTTTTCGGGTCGTTGGGGATAGATGAACAGCCGAGTGTAGAGCAATTCGAAAACAATCTGTATGAAGTTTTAAGGCTGATTCCGGACAATACACGCATTTGGATTGAAGACGAATCGCGTTCCATCGGCCGCAATTTTATCCCGCCTCCATTTTACCGACTGATGCATGAGGCGCCACTTATTGTGCTGTCCACTGCAATGCAACAGCGCGTTGAGCGATTGGTTAACGATTACGGCAAATTCGATCCGGAAGTATTGACTGCAGCATTTTTACGGATACAAAAACGATTGGGCGGCAAGGCAACTCAGGATGCGGTGTCAGCAGTGAATTCGGGCAATTTACATACAGCGGCCGAAATTGCTTTATATTATTACGATAAAGCTTACAATCACACGCTTGCCGAGCATGTCAACGAACGCATGCATTGCCTGGAAGTAGGAAACGACTCTTTGTCGGAAGTCGCACGGAACGCAATACATTTAGCGAATCAATTAGAGCAGTAATATGAATGAAGAAGTAGCACTAACCGCATACAGCAAGGGTTCCGGATGCGGTTGTAAAATTGAGCCGGCAGTACTTAAAGCGATGATCGGGCCATCTGTTAATCGCGGTAATGTTCCGGGACTTCTGATAGGGAACGAATTTAGTGATGACGCTGCTGTTTTTGCATTCGATGATACACACGCGCTAATCGCAACAGTCGATTTTTTCACTCCGATAGTTGATGACGCGTTTGACTTCGGCAGAATAGCTGCAACCAATGCATTAAGCGATGTTTATGCGATGGGCGGAACACCTTTTATGGCGTTGGCCGTTTTAGGTTGGCCGGTGGACAAATTGCCCCATGAACTTGCTGCACGTGTGATGGCAGGTGCGGAAGAAGTTTGCAAACAAGCAGGGGTTGCGCTTGCGGGAGGTCACAGCATTGACAGCGCGGAGCCTTTTTTTGGATTGAGTGTAAACGGGAAAGTAAATCGGGCAAACATCAAAGCCAACCACACCGTACAGGAGGGTGATGCAATCTATATCACAAAAGCGCTGGGAACCGGCATTATCAGCGCTGCAGCCAAAAAGAAAATTTTACAACCGGGCGATCTCGAATTGGCCGTTCAATCGATGACCACACTGAATACGGCCGGAACGTTCTTTGGTACCCTGCCCTATGTAACAGCAATGACCGATATCACCGGATTCGGCTTACTCGGTCATTTAGGCGAAATGATTGACCCCGGAAAATTTAGCGCTACTATCGAATACAAAACTGTGCCTTTTATCACCAATCTGAAGCCGTACACTGATGTTTTCTGCATGCCCGACGGCACTACGAAAAATTGGAAAAGTTACCATCAGGGAATTGTTGGCGTTGACGGTGTACAATTGATTACGTTATGCGATCCACAGACTTCCGGAGGACTTGTAGTCACTGTTACATCAACACAGGTTGCGGAGTTCGAAAAGGCATGTAAGCAGGAGCAAATCAGAGTTACGGCTGTCGGAAGAATTGAAAAATCCGCTGATTATCGCATTAGAATTTCTTAACGTTATTTTTTCGTTGAACTTTCAGGGCTTAAAATGAACAATTTGTAAACTAATCTGTATTTACAAGTGAATTTTACAACTAGCTCATATGCCCGCCAAATACTCCATTAAAGATTTAGAACGCCTATCAGGAATTAAGGCTCATACATTGCGTATCTGGGAACAGCGGTATGAACTGTTCAGCCCTGCTAGAACTACTACTAATATTCGTTGGTACACAGCCGGAGATTTAAGAAAACTGCTTAATGTAAGCGTTTTGAACAATCACGGCATTAAGATTTCCAAGATTGCATCCATGAATGAAGATGCAATTAATAAACTCGTTGTTGAATATACGGAATCCACCAGCGATGAGACGGAACAAGTAACGGCATTGGTAATGGCAATGGTGGATTTGAATGAGGCGCGTTTCGACAAGATCATTTCGTTGTGCTTTATGCGTTTCGGGTTTGAAAAAACCGTAGAAGAAATCATTTACCCGTTCTTCCGAAAGATTGGCGTGATGTGGCAAACAGGAAGCATCAATCCTGTGCAGGAGCATTTCATTTCGAATTTGGTGCGCCAAAAAATTATCGTTGCTATTGATGGGCTGGTTCCAACTCAAATAGAACAACCTAAAACTTTTGTTTTGTATTTACCTAATAATGAATTGCACGAGTTGTCGCTGTTGTATTACTGCTACAAAATCAGAAGTCGTGGCCATCAGGTTATTTATTTAGGTCAAAGCGTTCCTGTTGAAGATTTGGAAACATCATTTGATCAACGTCCACCACATTTCTTTTTAACTGTATTGACGCATGAAATAAAAGATGTGAATTTGCAGGAATACCTGAACCGTTTAAGCAAGAAATTCCCTGAAAGTACATTTCTGGTTAGCGGTTTTCAGATGATGAAACGCAAATTGAGTTTACCCAGAAACATTCAGGTATTTAAAGATCCTTCCGACATTCATGTTCACCTATAAATGAGTTTTATTAAACGAAAAGACCGTTAAATCCGTCTTTTTTTGCTCCTTCTCAAAATTTATATCATTGATTTCCAATACAATAACAATTCTGTTTAAGTTTTAACACTTTTTGTTAAACGACAATGTTTGTTCTGTTTAATGTTTTTATACTTTTGTTAAACAACAAACACAAATACACATGACCGCAATAGAATTCAACGAACAGCTTATCAAGCAACGCAGCGCTTTAAAAAACTTTGCATTGAGCTTGACCTCCGATCCGGAAGATGCACAAGATCTTCTTCAGGAAACCATGTTGAAAGCTTTAACGTATCGAGAAAAATTTGCGGACTCGACAAACTTAAAAGCATGGTTATACATGATCATGAAGAATACGTTTATTAATTCATATCGCCGTGCAGTGAAAACACGCGAGATCATGCAGAAGTCGAAAGATCAAGCAATGACGCACTTTGTCGGCACTGTTCACAAAAATGCGTCGGAGTCGCGTTTAAACGAAAAAGAAATCCGTCGTTGCATCGAACTGTTGGAAGACGATTACAAAATTCCATTCACACGTTTCTACAATGGATTTAAATACAAGGAAATTGCAGACGAGATGAATCTGCCGATCGGAACAGTGAAGAGTAGAATTTTTCTGGCTCGTAAAAAGCTGATGGATCAGTTATCCGATTTTCAGAATTAATTTTTTATCACTTTATCTGTATTTACATATTTTTTCATGTTTTATCTTTTTAATTAAACAAAATATGCGCAACTCCCCTATTTCCCTTAATGTTCACGAAATCGGTGACGAACATTTTTCCGTCTCCATGGAAACACCACTGCGCCCGGACGCTTTTCAGCTGGACGATGAACTGAAAATGGAATTGATTGAAAAACACTTCCGCGACATTATGCATGTATTGGGTTTGGATCTTCAGGACGACAGTTTAAAGGGAACTCCCGCACGTGTGGCAAAGATGTTCGTGAAAGAAGTGTTCAGCGGCTTAGATCCAAAAAATAGACCGAGCGTTAAACTCTTCGAGAACAAGTACAACTACAACAGTATGCTGGTGGAGAAAAATATCACGTTGTATTCGTTCTGTGAACATCATTTTATTCCGATCATAGGAGTTGTACACGTGGCCTACATTCCGAAAGATAAAGTTGTTGGCCTATCCAAACTGAATCGCATCGTGCGCTATTTTGCAAAGCGTCCTCAGGTACAAGAGCGTTTGACCGTACAGATCGCTAACGAACTGCGGACATTGCTCGAAACTGATGATGTTGCAGTTTATATTGACGCGAAACACTTGTGCGTATCAGCTCGTGGTGTAGAAGATACAGCCAGTTCAACCGTTACATCCAGTTACCACGGAAAATTCAACAGCGAAAAAACACGAAGTGAGTTTTTGAATTCATTCTCTTGCGGTCAATGAGTGTTGTAGCCATTATAGGAGCGACTTCGGGCATAGGCCTTGCAATAGCCGAAAAAGCGATTGCCCAAGGTCATGAAGTACATAGCTTTTCCGGAAGAACGGGTAATCCGTCTTCACTTTTGCATCAGCAATATAATGCTGTTGATCCGGGCTCAACGCCAATTAACGTTCCGGAAAAAGTTGATCATTTAATTTACACGCCGGGATCGATTAACCTGAAACCGTTCCATCGTATTACTAACGAGGAATGGATTCAGGAATTTAATATCAACGTGCTCGGCGCTGTGCAAACCATACGATTATTTCTGCCCGCGTTAAAACAAGGCACAAATTCATCTGTGACGTTGTTTAGTTCTGTAGCTGCCCAAACCGGCATGCCGTTTCATACAAGTATTGCGGCGATGAAAGGCGCAGTAGAAGGATTAACACGTTCGCTGGCGGCGGAATTTGCACCGCATATTCGCGTAAATGCCATAGCGCCTTCACTTACGGAAACGCCGCTTGCCGAAAAATTGACCGCAACTCCGGAGAAAAAAGAAAGTGCCGGTAAACGTCATCCCCTTCAACGTATCGGAACTGCGCAAGATCAGGCGGATGCCGCTATTTTTCTGATGTTTCATGCACCATGGATGACCGGACAAATTTTGAAAGTTGACGGAGGATTATCAGCACTGAAAATGTAGTGACACATCATAAACTAAGGTTGCCGTTTAAAATATGCGTCAGTTGTAACCGACCCTTCAACTGGAGAAAAAAATGGGAACGCGATTGGGAGTCGGTAAAATATTGTAGCGAACGATGTAAATCAAACGCAAAGAGAAATGGAAACGTGCGGAATAGTTTGGGTTAGAAACGATTTACGAATTACCGATCACGAGCCTTTACTGAAGGCAACTCAAAAGCATGATCGGATCATTCCCTGTTTTATTTACGACCCTAAAATTCATCCTCAACTATCCGACAATACTTTTCGTGCCGGATTCCTCAATGAAACATTGCTATGGTTAAAATCCGAATTGCAGCAGCGTGGTTCCGATTTACTTATCGCAAGCGGTAATAGCGCCGAAGAACTAATTAAAATTTCTAAACGGTATAAGGTAAGCGGAATTTATGCGCACGAAGAATATGCGCCATACGAGAAACAAATTGAAGCGGAAGTCAATGCGTTGGCTCTGCGCAACAAAATTGAAACGCACTTCTATCATGGCAATGCCTTAATTCCAAAAACAGAACTCCCCTTCTCTATTACTCATCTTCCTGATGTTTTTACAAAATTTCGATCGCGAGTTGAATTGACTTCTCAATTTGCAAAACCCTTACCGGACTTTACGATGAAGCCATTGCCGACTATTCCTGCAGAAGAACTTCAATCGAATTTTCTAACCATAAATAAATCATCCCCACTATTTAAAGCAGGAACGGAAAGCGCATTGCAACGATTGAAGTATTATTCCTTTGAGCAACATTTATTGCCTAAATATTTCGAGACGCGCAACGGTTTGTTACACTTTGATGATTCCACAAAACTGTCACCATGGTTAGCTGTAGGCAGCATTACACCGGCAATGATTCTGCAGGAAGTGGAGCAGTACGAAAAACAATTTGGTGCGAATAAATCAACCTACTGGGTAAAATTTGAATTGTTGTGGCGGGATTATTTTCGCTTAGTGGTTAAAAAATTCGGAGCACAACTTTTTCAATACGGCGGAATTCGTAATCGCACTGCAGAACCTATCAAATGTGATGATAAACGTATCAAGGCTTGGACAAACGGCAACACCGGATTTCCAATAATTGATGCCATCATGCGCGAATTGCAACAAACCGGATATACTTCCAATCGTGGAAGACAACTGGCTGCTAGTTTTTTTGTCCACGATCTACAACAAGACTGGAGAATTGGAGCGCTGTACTTTGAACAACAATTAATCGATTACGATGTGCATAGTAATTGGGGAAACTGGGCCTACATTGCAGGAGTTGGCAATGATCCACGGCCTGAACGCTACTTCAATATTCCGGCTCAATCGGAACGTTATGATCCACACGCAGACTTCATCAAGTCGTATTGTCCTGAATTGAAAGATGTACCGACTAAAAATCTTCATCACTTTCATGAATACTCCGAATCCTTTGTAAATTCCTTCGGGATTCAGTTGGGTGAACATTATCCCGCGCCAATTGTCCAATTAAGCATGCACGCAATAAAACATTAAACCATGGCCGTATATAAAATTGAGCAAACGCAATTCATTCCAATCTCTCTCGACGAAGCGTGGCACTTTTTTTCTTCTCCTAAAAATTTGGACACGATAACGCCACCCGACATGACATTTAAAATTACCTCGGGTAATGAAAATGAACCGTTACATGCGGGACAAATTATCACGTATAAAGTGAGCCCTTTCGCGGGAATAAAAATGTTTTGGTTAACAGAAATCACACATGTTGTAGACCGGCAGTATTTCGTGGATGAACAACGATTCGGTCCTTATACAATGTGGCACCATCGTCACTTTTTTGAAGCAGTGGAAGGTGGTGTAAAAATGCGCGATGTGGTTTATTACAAACTGCCGCTGGGCTTTCTGGGAGATATTGCGCATGCAATATTCGTTAAGAAAAAGCTTCAAAATATTTTCGGCTATCGTTATACCAAACTTGAACAATTGTTTGGAAAATGGAATCGTTAACACCGCAGGAAATTGATCGTGTTATTGAAATGGCGTGGGAAGACCGCACGCCGTTTGACGCTATACGGAAACAGTTCAGTTTAAAAGAAGCTGATGTCATTGCACTCATGCGCCGCGAATTGCTTCCCAAGTCTTTCGAACGTTGGCGCAAACGTGTTTCAGGCAGAGCCACAAAACATCTCAAAAAAAGAACGTTTACTTCAGGTACATTCAAATGCGACGCACAACGCGCTATTACCGGAAACCGAATCAGTAAACGATGAGCACGCGCACCGTACGATTAATCCTTGGCGATCAATTGAATTCCGGGCACAGCTGGTTTTCTGCAGTGGATCCCGATGTCCTTTATGTGATGATGGAGGTGCGTCAGGAAACCGATTACGTACGCCACCACATTCAAAAAGTTGTTGCCATATTTATGGCCATGCGTGCATTTGCTCAACAATTGCGTTCTCAGGGCCATCAGGTCCACTACATTTCTCTAGACGATCCACAAAACAAACAGCGTATAAATGAAAATATTCTTGCCGTGCTCTCCGCCCACAAAGCCGACAAATTTGAATATCAGGAACCGGATGAATATAGATTAGATCAAGAACTGAGTATATTTTGCAAGTCGCTATCTATAGCATCTGCATGTTGTTCAACAGAACATTTCTTTACGACAAGAAATGCATTAGCAGATTTCTTCAAAGGGAAAAAAACGTTTTTGATGGAGTCGTTTTACCGCAACATGCGCAAGCAAACGGGAATACTAATGCAAGATGATCAACCCGAGGGTGAAAAATGGAATTACGATCACGATAATCGACACACGTTCTCTGCTGTATTACCACCACCCGTTAAAGAATTTGAGCATGATGCTTCGGAAATCGTTGAACTGCTGAAAACACATCAGGTTGATACCATAGGAAAGATTGAGAACAACGTCAACATATGGCCTGTTAACAGAACGGAAGCATTAGCGGTGCTGATTCATTTCGTTACCGAACTTTTACCTTCATTCGGAACATATCAGGATATGATGAGTACTGATCATGCGTACTTGTATCATTCGCGACTTTCATTTGCTTTGAATATAAAAATGATTACACCGCATGAAGTGGTTGATGCAGCCTTGACACAGTATCGTAAACAACCAGAGACTATTTCGTTAGCTCAAGTTGAAGGTTTTGTGCGTCAGATACTGGGATGGCGGGAATATATGCGCGGAATTTACTGGGCCGCAATGCCTGAATTTGCAACGCACAATTACTTCAATCACCACCGCAAACTTCCATCATGGTTTTGGACGGGCGAAACTAAAATGAATTGCTTAAGACATGCCATTCGTCAATCGCTGAATTTGGGATACGCTCACCACATCCAGCGACTCATGATCACCGGAAACTTCGCGCTACTTGTAGGCATTCACCCTGATGAAACGGACCAATGGTATTTAGGCATTTATATAGATGCATTCGAATGGGTGGAAATCACGAATACGCGCGGAATGAGTCAATACGCGGATGGCGGCATTGTAGGTTCAAAACCTTATTGTTCAAGTGGAGCCTATATTTCGAAAATGAGTAACTACTGCAAAAGTTGTTCGTACAGTGTGAAAGAAAAAACAGGAGCTCACGCCTGTCCGTTCAATTCATTATACTGGCACTTTCACGTTCGAAATCGTAGTACGTTGGAACGCAATCCAAGAATAGGAATGGTGTATCGCACATGGGATAAAATGAATGCGGATCATCAACGTTTGTTATTGGATCAGGCCACGCAGTATTTGAACACGATTGAATCGTTATAACGCGTTTAGTTTTTGAAGAATAACGTTGTGTTGTGTATGAAAACGTTCAGTCAACAGCGAACTTATCCGTTTACCAACTTCCCTTCGATGCAGTTGAATAAATTCTAATTCCGATTTTGTACAATGGGTTCGTAACATTGAGAAGACTTTGTTTCTTAATGTTTGCTTAGTTGCCACGATCGAATGAATTAAGGCTTCCCTTTCCTTTTCATGAGCAGAAAGATATTTTGCTTTGCTTTTCCCGAGTGAACGCACGAAAGCATCAATCAAATCGTTATTCCATTGTTTGAACAAGGGTCGTAATACCAAACCTTGAAACGATTCAACCGGCAATGCTATCGCGGGATCAAATGAGACAGATGGTCGTGTATCAGTATATTCCTCTTCGTTGCTTGCAGATGCCATTGTAATTGTAAATTTACGTATGATAAGATCAGTAATCGTTGATGATTCCGTTGAAGCTGTAAACAGTTTAAAAGCCGACCTTACACAATGGTGTCCGGAGGTTTCACTGATAGGTACCGCAGACAGTGTCAAAGAGGGAATTCAACTTATTCAACAAACAAAACCTCAACTGGTTTTTCTGGATATTCAGTTAGGAGATGGAGAAGGATTCGATATCCTTAATGAACTTCAAGATCCGGACATCCAGGTCATATTTACAACGGGCTTAGATAATCAGGGAATTCGGGCAATAAAATACAGTGCTTTAGATTATTTACTCAAACCTGTTGATCCCGATGAATTGATTGAAGCGGTTAAGAAAGCACGCGGTAAAGAATTACAGCAAAGTCTTTCGGACAATTTGAAACTCTTACGAGATTATTTGAGTTCGGGTTCACCTACTCCGAAGCGCCTTGCCTTAAATAGTGCCGATCGTGTCCATGTAATTCAAACCAATGAAATTATTCGTTGCGAATCGGAGCGCAACTACACCACTTTCTTTTTATCTACAGGAAAACAAATTGTGGTGACACGCACTTTAAAAGAGTACGAAGAACTTTTGGAACCGATTGGCTTTGTGCGTGTGCATCATTCGCATTTGATCAACATCGAATTCCTCAAAGAATTTGTCAAACAAGATGGCGGTTATGTGCTGATGAAAGATGGCAGTAATGTTCCGGTTTCGGTTAGAAAAAAAGAAGATCTGCTGCGGATATTAGGTCTATAAAAAAACGCCTGTGTTCAATAACACAGGCGTTTTTGTTGTATCGCAAACCTTATCTCGGTTTCGCAGGTGCAGGAGTTTCCTGCTTTGGAGTAGTTGTTGGAAGAGAAGGAGCCGGTTTCGTTGCAGGCGTATCTTTCTTGGCTTCCGTCTTTTTCGGTTCTGTTTTCGCAGGCTCCGTCTTCTTTGGTTCCGTCTTTTGGGGCTCCGTTTTAGAAGGAGTCGATTTGGAAGGCGTGTTTTGTGTGCGGCTATTCGCGTACGTCACAGTTAACGTATTCTGAGCATACCCAATATTATTCTGCGCCTTCACTTCAATGGTGTTTGTACCCTGATTCAAGTTAGCTGTAAAAGTAACTGTACCGGTCTGCGCATTGAAATTAATACCCGACATCATGCGAACACCGTTCACTTTAACTCCGAATTGTGAAGCTGAAGTAATTCCTGTAACCTGCATTGTTACCGCCAACTGTTGAGTTGGAGATGTGTAATTGGTTGTTGACGGTGTTATCAATGTAATAACCGGATCACTTGGTGTAGGAGTCGGTGTCGGTGACGGATTGGTTGGGTTCGTCGGATTCGGAGGTGTCGGATTCGATGGATTGCTTGGTGGAACAACCGTTGTCTGACCCGGACGTGAATTACCCGGCTGTTGAGTTGGTGTAGGAGAGGGATTGTTATTACCAGGATCCTGAGCACCACCGCCCGGACTTGTATTCACCAATTTAATTGTAGTGGCATCATTCGCAGATCCTGCAGAATTAGTTGCAGTAACGGTATACACGTTTGCTCCAGGCACACAATTATCACTAAACGTAACAGTATTCGAAACTGCATTGTAGTTAAACGGAACATCTGTACCATTTAAGCGCTTCACCGTAATCTGCGATGCCGATGTAACATTCAACACAGTAGCAATAAGAGTTTGTTGCGGCGTACTAGTAATAAACGGATTCGCAGACGGTGTAGTGATATTCACCACAGGAGGTTGCACTACAGGAGCCGGTGTGTAAGCGATAGTTGTTGATTTACTATCTGAACCAACACTGTTTGTACCTGTTACAGTAAATACGTTATTGCCTGAAGTCAATGTAGCATTGATCGTCACCACTTTTGTTGAGGCGTTGTATGAGAATGAACTTACAGCCGCATTGTTTTGAGTAACAGTAATGTCGCTCTGACCGTTCACGTTCAACACTGTTGCAATTACCGTTGTGTTCTGAGTTGGAGAAATAAACGGTGTTGAAGCCGGTGTCGTAATCGTCACAACAGGTGGTGGTGATGTCTGAGTGGTCTTGTAAGTAATAACACAAGATTTCGAATTGGTACCGGCAGTATTTGTACCGGTAATAGTCAGATTATTACTACCGCTTACAAATGATGCGGGGAATGACACTGTCGCAACACCATTAGCAACATTGAAAGTAAAGTTTGTTACCGGTGCGTTGTTCAAGTTAATTGCAACTTGACTCATCGAAGTAACATTAGTTACGGTAGCAGCAATTGTCATCGATGCAGTCTTTGTAGAGTATGGACAAACATTTGGAGACGTAATCGTAACTACAGGAGGCTGCAATGTTTGTGTCGGATTGTAATTAATAGTAACTACATCAGATGCACTGCCAAAATTATTTGTACCAATTACTTCGTACGTGTTTGCTCCTTGCTGCAAATTAGCCGTAAATGTTACCTGACCATTTACAGGATTGAACGAGAATCCGGAAATAGCAACACCGTTACGCTTCACCTGTACATTAGCCTGGGAAGTAACATTTACAATTGTTGCGGTAACATTTGTTGTTGGTGCTAACGATGTAAACGGATCAACTCCGGGATTGGTGATCGTTACTTGCGGAGGAACACCACTGTTGTTCGGATTCGGATTATTCTGACTGTAAATAATCGTCTGATTATCAGATGCACTTCCCGCATTATTGGTTGCAATTACAGAATAGGTATTTGTTCCTGCCAGCAAATTGTGCGAGAAGGTCATCGTGTTTGTTGTCGGGTTGAAATTGAACGCAGTGCTCACCTGTCCATTGATCGTTAAACTGATTTGACTGGATGACAATACACGCTCAATACGTACCACCAAATTTTGTGTAGGCACAGTAGCTGTAAACGGATTCGTTGCAGGTGTTGTAAACGATACTATTGGAGGTAACTGAACCGGATTATTAGGATTAACCGGAGTCTGATTCGGATTTGGAGGTGGAGGATTCGTCACAACCGGATTTGGATTCGTCGGGTTGTTCGGATTCGGATTGGTGTTATACGAATTCGGATTCGGAGGAGGCGGAGGAGGATTGTTCGTGGAAGTTGTAGATTCTGCACGACCAAAAGTCCAGCGAATAAACATGCCCGCATAATGATACATGTCGTTATTAGGAGTAGCAGCCCCAATGTAATCGTGACGCGTACCATCAATAACATCATTCAACGCGAATGTGGTGCGGTGCTCAATTCCAATTGCAAATGCGCGACCAAACTGATAACCCATTCCAAAACCTGCAGAAGGCATGAATGACCATTTCGCAGTCGGACTTCCGTCAGCTGCCGTTTCATAAGTATCATCCCACAATGCTTCCAGTTGTCCACGAACGATATTATCCATACCAAACTCATTGATGCCGGAATAATTGTACATCATCCCGTTTTCATCCAACTGGTTGGTTGTCGTCTTCCAGTAGTTCATCCCTACTCCACCAAAGCCATAGAGCAGAAAACCACTTTTACGCAAGCTGTTGCTTCCGATAATTAATTCCAATGCAAACTCATCGTATCGGAATTTGTAATTACTGAATACATAACCGCCATTTGAAGCGTAATTGGTTGCACCACTGCTTAACACCGGATTCGATTGCAATCCTGTTAACGCATTGTAGTTGTAACCATAATTTCTTCCATCCTGAAAACGGAAACGGGCTCCATAATACAACGGACCCGGTTTACTCATTCGGGAATATTTAGTTGCGGTAATGCCCCAACCAAATCCACCCAACGGTTTCATGTCGCTGGTTTGGAAGGTTCCGCCCATATTGACGCCCCACCACCATGGGTTGCGTTCTCTTAATGCCTGAGCATTGGCCTTTACACCGAGGAAGGTAAACAATGCGATAAAATAAAATAGTCTCATAGATCCACAATTAGGAGGTTTTCCCTGTTCACGCAGTAATTGTGCCGAAACACCGCAGTGGTTTAAATCAAAAAATCAAACCACTGATTAACAGACACTTACCTTACAAGAACTTTGATATCTGGCAAAGCTAACCAATAGAAGGTTATCGTACAATCGGGAGACTCGCATCGGTGTGAATTCGTAACTTCGGCGCAACTGTGGTAGAATACTCCGGAGATATTAAATCAAAGTCAGATCACGAGCTGGTTGCCGAATTTAAAGCGACCGGAAACAGCATTGTCGTGGGTGAACTTTTTCGCCGGTATAAACATCTGGTTTTGGGGGTCTGTCGAAAATATTTAAAAGACGACGATGAAAGTCAGGATGTGCAGATGCAAATTTTCGAGAAACTACTCACCGATTTGCACAAACACGAAATCGATCAATTCAAAGCCTGGCTTTATATGGTAACGCGGAATACGTGCCTGATGTATTTACGCAGTTTGAAATCGAAAAAGGCGGGGCAGGCGGAGATGCAAAAAGTTTTGGAGCAGGATATGGAAATTGAAAGTTCACTGCATCTTAGTGATGAAGGGAGCAATAACCGGATGCTCGACCTCATGGAACAAATGTTGGAACAACTTCAGGAGACGCAGAAAATTTGTGTGGATATGTTCTACCTGAAAAAAAAGACCTACAAAGAAATTCATGAAGCTACCGGCTACAGCATGAATGAAGTAAAAAGTTATATCCAGAATGGAAAACGCAAGTTGAAATTATTGATGGACCAACAACTCAATGAAAACCGATAAGTTCCATATACATCTGCCCGAAGATCCGTGTTTAACGGAATACGAGCTGCATGCGTACATCTCGGG